>NZ_CDWTMG010000171.1:0-10673 GCF_977945845.1 Frankia sp. CcMO1 | reverse complement strand
ACCTGGGTCGCCGTCGCGGCCCTCGGCACGGCCGCCGCCGTCGCCGGTGCGGTGGCCCGCCCGGGACCTCCGCCACCCGTCGCGAAGGCCGACGGCTGCCGCCAGACGCGGGTGCTCGGCGGCCAGACCATCGGCGCCACGTTCACGATCGACGGCGGCGGCGTCGTCGTCACCGCGTGCCCGCGGTTCCTGGCGGGCATGGATACCGCCGCGAGGCCCACGTTCGACGCCGTGCTGAAGGCCGGCCAGGCCGTGCTCGACAGCGGCGTGCCCTACAAGGTCGTCTATTTCCCGGCGCCGTTCACGATGCCCCCGAAGAAGGACGGGCACGCGATACCGACGTCGTACCCGCTGCAGCTCCAAGGCGCCCTCGAGGTGATGAACGACCTCAACGGGACCGGCACCCTGGCGGAGGACCGCCGCCATCAGCTGGGAGCAGGGGACGCCGAGTGGGGCCTCGTGCTCGTGCCGGTCAACACCGGCTACCTCAGCCGGTACGGCGTCGAGGCGGCCGCCCTCGTCCGCGACGACCTCCGAAGCCCTCGGACGGCGGCCGCAATAGGGCTGTCCGTCAGCACCCCGGACTCCATCCGGACGTCGGCGGCGTTCGGCGTCCCCTTCTTCGGGACGTCGCTGACCGGCGAGTACATGCGCGACGTCCCGGACCTCTGGCTGACGCAGCCGACCAACAGCCGCAACGCCCGGGCGATGGCCGACTGGATCGGCAGCGAGGGGTGGCGCCGGGCGACGATCGTCAGCGACGCCGGCGACGGGTACCGCACGGTGGACGCTGGGGACACCTGCCCCGAACTGGAGTCCGCCGGGCAGCGGTACTCGCCCGATCTCACCGCCCGCCTGCGGGACGCCCTCGCCGAGCGGCACCCGGGCGTGACCGTAGAGTGCCGCGACATCGGCACGATCGTCGCCAACCTCCACGCGACCGGGACCGACACTGGCCTGTGCGCGGCGGCGGCGCGGGGCGGGATCGTCTCCACGGTCCGCGGCACGCAGTTCGCCGACGTGCTCTGGGCCCTCGACAGGTGCGAGGAGGACGTCGCGATCCTCTCCGGGGAGTCGGCGACGAACCTCGTCGACCGGGCGCGCGAGCTGCTGCTCGAGAAGTGGGACCCCGAGCGCTTCACGCTCACCTACCTCGGCTACCGGACGAGCTCGGGCGACGACCCCCTGCAGGAGCACGGCCGGCAAGCCCTCGCGACCGGCGCCGACGCAGCGTACGCCGTCTGGGCCGCGGTGGGTGCCGCACGGGCGGAGGGCGCGTGGTCGGCGTCCGGCGTCCGGGCGCACCTAGGGAAGTCGGGCGTGCACGTCGAGCCCCCTGAAGAGAGCGGGCGGCCCGACTTCGGCTTCCGCGCCGGTGAGCGCCTGGCGCGAGCGGCGAAAGGCCGGCCGCGGCCAGTGGTGTTCTGCGAGGTCAGGTCGGTGGCGCCCATCAAAGAGCGGTGCCAGGCCGCGAAGTCGTAGGGCGAGGCTGGAAGAGCAGGCGTAGCCGAGACCCTGGAGCGACTTTCCTACCGATTGAGAACATTCGGCCCTATGCCGCGTACAGGGTCGCCTCTCGGCCGCTTCATCGAGCCTTGATCCAGGACCCTGATGGCTGACGCCGCGTCTTTAGCGCGCTCGCGCACACTACGCCGCAGTGAGCGCGCTAGACCGCGCGACCGCGCGACCGCACGAGCGCACGTCCAGTCGTATTCGGGGTTCTCGGTCTGGCGCGTCTATGGCTCGTCGATGAGGGCCTTGTCTCGCGGTTGGGCCATGTCCGGGGGTGTGGTGAGGGTGGCGCGCCGCCCCGCTCGCCGAGCTCGTGGAATTGAGCCACCCCGGATCCGCGCCCTGCGGCCGAATCCTGCGGACAAATCTGCGGGAAAAACGATCAAAATGCCAGTCCGAAGATCTCCGAAACTAGCCTCTGACCTGCGAAAACTCAGTGGAGCTGAGGGGATTTGAGCCCCTGGTCCCCTCGATGCGAACGGGTACGTAACGAGGCGACCTCAGCCGTACTCAGTACGGCGGCATCTGCTCGAGGACTCGCGTCACGGCGTCGACCATCGACGCCACGGCCGGGAGCGCCTCGGTGACGTCCTCTGACTGGGCCACCGGATGCTCGGGAGCCGGGTACTGGGTGTGGTTTCGCAAGGGTCGCATCCAGGAGAACGGCCGGAAGGTCGCGCCCAGCGGCGGGTCGAGTTGAGCCACGACGACGTCGAGCAACAGGGCGTGCGAGCCGTCTCCGGCCGTCCGCAGGCCCTGGTTTACCAGAACCGCGGTCAGCGCCTTCCGGGCCGCGTCGTAAACCAGGGCGAACGCGCCGGCGGGATCAGCACCCACGATCGCCTGCGCCGAGACGAGGTGCGCCCGGGCCTGGCCGACGAGCAGGTCGGCGTACTCACGATTAGGCGTGACTCGGGTCAGCCTACTGGTGGCGAGGAGTCCGTCGACGACGTCGCGGCCCTTCTCCCAACGAAGGATCACTGCTGCTCCTCGTCATCCGTCGAGGCGTTCGGGGGGCGCAGGGTAAGCGCCACCAGCGGACGGGAGATCAGGGTCCGCACGAAGGGGTCCTGCTTGGACTGCCATACCTCCGGGGTGATGCGGGTGATGTTCACCTCTCGATGCAGGCGCCGCCGCGCATCCTCTCCCGCCGCGGCAAGGGAGTCGCGGGTCGGATGGCCGATCACCACGACGTCGATATCCCGTGGAGGAGGGCCTGGTTCGCCATGGCGTCGCGCGGCCCAGGAGCCGTACACGTAGGCTTCTTGGACGTCCGGCAGGGTGGCCAGCACGTCCGGCAACACGGCCGTCGGCCCGTAGGTCAGCTCCAGCAGTTCCGCTAGCGGTCGGTAGAGCACGTGGTCGGTGCACCCGCGCACCAACCTGGCCTGGCCTACCCGGCGATCCGCTACCAGCCCCGCCACCGCCAAGCGGCCGATTTCGGCATGGACCGTGGGCAGGCTGACCCCGATCCGGCGAGCGATCTCGGAGAGGGTGAACTCCTGGTCAGGGTGCAGCAGCACCAGGGCGAGGAGTTCCCCCTGCGCGTCGGAACGCAGGAGCGGCGCCAGCAAGGGGACCGGAGACTTCACAGACACCGAATATACCTTCAGCTTATCCGAACATCAAAATCGGTGATCGTCAGCCGCACACCCGGCGAATCGGACGAGTTCCCTCCCCGACATCGACCGAACCCCGGGGCTTCGACACGCTAAGCATCTGATCGCGTTCCTCGATGCCATCCGCCGGTCGGCCGCCACGTCGGCCAACGCAACCAAACTGTAGGCGCCCTCCGGGCGCGGCGGTCTGGACATGGCACACCTCAATCCCACCCCGCAAGATCAACACTGGCCCGCCCCGGCCTGAAGATCACGCACCGATCCAGGCGTGTCGCCAAAACCCGTGACTCCTCGAGGTCAACGCACTAGCCGACGAGGACCTGACCGGCCGCGGCGATTGGCCGATCAGGCGGCGGGCGCTGCGCGACGACGCGGAATCCCGGCACGTGAGAGGTATCCATTACGCACTCGAGGCAACGGGATCAAGAACAAGCCGTGGTGGTACTGGGCTGAGCCCTGATGCCCGCCGCCCTCGTGGCCGGCGGGCGGAGCGACCCGCTCTGCGTGACACCACCTCTTCCGCACTTCCTGTCACAGTGACAGTAACGTACTGTCGGCACATGTCCGATGACTCGTGGCAACCGCCCGCCGTGCTTCTCGCCGTGGACCTCGTGATCCTCACGTTGCGCGGCGGACGTCTCGAGGTGTTGCTCGTCGAGCGCGGCGTCCCGCCGTTCCAGGGCCGGCTGGCTCTGCCTGGCGGATTCCTCCGCGACGACCGGGAGGGCATCGACGAGGCTGCGCGCCGGGAGCTCGCCGAGGAGGCGGGATTGACCGTGGAGGCTTCACATCTCGAGCCGCTCGGTGTGTACGGCGACCCCGGCCGGGACCCGCGCGGCCGGGTGATCTCGGTGGCGCACCTTGTCGTCGCGCCGCGACTGCCGGAGCCCGTGGCTGGGACGGATGCGAGCGCTGCGGCCTGGCTACCGGTGGATGACGTGTTGTCGTCCCGCGTCACGCTGGCGTTCGATCACCGCGGAATCGTGGTGGACGGAGTCGAGCGCGCACGGGCGAAGCTGGAGAGTTCGTCGCTCGCGACCGCGTTCTGCGGGCCGGAGTTCACGATTGTTGAGCTCCAGCAGGTGTACGAGGCGGTGTGGGGAGTTCAGCTGGACCCTCGCAACTTCTATCGCAAGGTACAGAAGTCGCGTGGGTTCATCGTGCCCGTCGGACCGATGCGCAAGGCCGGGAGCGGGCGGCCCGCCCGCCTCTTCCGGGCGGGGCCGCGAACCGCCCTGCACCCCCCCATGGTTCGGTCCGGAGACCTCGCCGATGCGGAGCCGCACGAGCAGGAGGCAGCGCTATGACCGAGCGGCCGACGGTGGTCCTGACCGCGCTTGACGTGGAGTACATGGCGGCGCGCGCCAGACTCGTTGAGCTCGGGGCACACTCGCACCCGCGTGGGACGCGTTTCGAGGTCGGGCGGCTCGGCGACGGTGGCCGCAGGATCGCCCTGGGGCTTGTTGGCAAGGGCAACCATGCCGCGGCGGTAATCGCCGAGCGGGCTGTCACCGAGTTCTCTCCAGCGGCGGTGTTCTTCGTCGGCGTCGCGGGCGCATTGAAGCCGTGGCTGCCCCTGGGCGACGTGGTGGTCGGGACCCACGTGTACGCGCCGCACGGGGGTACCAGCCAGGCCGATGGCCTCAAGAGTCGTCCGCGTGTCTGGGAGACCTCGCACGCAGTGCTCCAGGAGGCCCAGCACCTCGCTCGGACACGGGCTTGGATCGGCCACGGCACGGGCGCCGCGTTCGGTGTGCATTTCGGTCCGGTGGCCGCCGGTGAAGTGTTGCTGAACTCCACGACCTCGGCTGAGGCCGAGTGGATTCGGGACAAGTACAACGACGCTCTGGTGATTGAGATGGAGGGCGCCGGCGTGGCACAGGCAGGCCACCTGAACGCGCCGCTCGCAGTGGCGGTGGTCAGGGCGGCCAGCGATCGCGCGGACGGAAGCAAGGAGATCACCGACGGCGCGCGTTGGCAGGAAAGGGCCGCCGACCATGCCGCCACCTTCGCGTTGGCGCTGGCCGGCGAACTAGCCATCGCCGAGGAGGACCGGGCCCGAGCCCAGGACACGACGGGGAGCCATGCCGTGGGACACAGCAAGAACATCGCCAAGGACAACGCCCGGGTCGGAATTCAAGTGAGCCACCTCTACGGCGACGTGAACCAGACGACGACCAAGTCGGCGCCGATGACCGACGTCGCCGCCGAGCTACACCAGGTCCGGAGGGAACTCCGTCGGAGCCGCGAGACGGGCCGGCTTGACCTGGCGACCTACCGTGAGGCCGAGGTCGAACTCCGCCACGCAGAGAACGCCTTGCAGGCCGATTCTCCGGAGAGGGTGAGCCGCCTGATCATGGCCCTTAAGCGGCTGCGCGGGCTCGTCCACGACGTGGCCGAGCTGGCGGCAACGCTGGGCACCATTATCGCCGTGGTGCAAGGTCGGCCATGACCTCCGACGAGGGCGGCCCGACCAATGTCGCTCGCGACCAGGCGCACGTTGGCATTCAGGCGGAGGCGATCCACGGCGATGTCCACCTCTACCAACTCTCCCCCGACCCCACGCCACGGGAGCGGTACGACCTGGGTGTCCGCTATCTGGAGGGCGGTGCGCCGAGACGGGCGCGCGAGCTCATCCACGAAGCCGTGGTCGCCGGTCTGCAAGGAAACGAGGTGTCCTTTCACTGGCTCCTGGCGTTCTTCAGCGGGCGGACGAAGCGGCAGCTCTCAGACGAGGACCTGCCGCTGATCGAGGCAATGCCACGGTTGCTCCGCGTCGATGGCGACGACGACTGGGCCCGCGGCGTCCGCCTCATCGGCCGGCTGCTCGAGTCGTTGGACACCGAGGACGAAGACACGGCCGGCGTTATTCGAGACCTGAAAGACCTCGGAGAGCTTCAGCACAGGGAGATCATCCGACATCTGGATCGTCTTCTTGCTCGTCCCCTGCAGGACAAGCTCTGGGCTCAGGTGCTGAAGGACGCCGAGAACGGGCAGCACGCAGAAGATCGCGAGCAGCGGGTCTGGAAGTTCTTCGAGGCCAAGCCCGCGCTGCCGCGAGTCCGTCATGCACTTCCGAGACATGTGACCAGGGCGGCACAGCTCATGGTCGGTGCCGGCATCGCCGTCGCCGTCGCCGCAGTCGCTGGGATCGGCGCCATCCTCCTGAACGGCGGCGGAGGACGCGAGCTGATGTGGTTCGCGCTGGCCACGGTCGGCTTCACTGCCTGGATGGCCGCGTACCTGGAGTGGTGTTACCGGAACGACTACCTGGAGCGTCGAGAAGCGGAACACCTCTTCCGCCAAGCTCCGCCGTCCACAGCCACGCCAGGTGGCTTCACCGCCAAGGTGGACGGCTACTTCGACCGCTACGTCGGGAAGTACGCCCCAGAGGACACGAGTGCGGCGCGCTGGTTTGTGGAGACCGCGGGCGTGTGTCGGACCCTGCGCGACGAGGTCGTCGAGGTCTACCGCGAGCAGCCGGTAAGGGCTGAGTCGGTCAAGTGGCTTGCCCGGCACTATGTCCGCACGGTCAGGCGGCGTTGGTCCGACGGATCGCTGTTCGGCTACCGCACGGAATACCGGACACCCCTCGTCGTGAAGGCGGCAGCGTGGCTCGGAGGCTCCCTGGCCGTAGTCGCCGGAATAGCGGCGATCGTCGCCGCCGTCCAGGCCGATCCGATGCGAACCACCTACGCCGTGGCGATAGCCCTCGGCTGCGGCTGGCCAGCGACAAGGGCATGGATCCGGCGCCGCGTCGACCGCCAGGTCCTCGCACGGGAGGAAGCCGACGCGCAGCGACGTCTCGCGGAGGCCCAAGAGGCCTACCACGTCTGGCTCGGCAGACTCGCGGACAGACCGAACGACCTGGAGATGGCCCACTGGCTGGAATGCGACCGCAAGGTCCTCCTGGACGACGGTCTCAAGCACTACCGGCTGAAAGCGAGCAGCGTTATCGCCCACGCCTTCCTCGAGGCACCCGGCGCACAGTGCCGGCGCGCGCGGGTCCGGAAAGGACCTTGGCGGTACTCGAGGTACACGCTGCTGGTCTTCCTGCTCACACGAGACGGCGTCCGGCAGATCAGGGTCGAGCTGGACTTCGAGACCACCGAGTACCGGAGGCAGGAGAGATCGAACTACCGGTTCGACGCCGTTGCGGCCGTTCACGTCGAGGACACCATCGACAGACGCCGGCTCTTCGAGCTCGGCCTTCTGAACGGTCAGTGCATGACGATCGACGTGATGGGACCGGGGACGAAACCGCTGGAGGGCGAACCTCTCAACTTCACCGAGATCACCCTCGACGCAGCAGGGCTTTACAGCACGCTGGACATGCTCGAAGGCGTCGCGGCCGAGGGCAAGGGATGGGTGAGCGAGGAGAGGGAGCGGGGCGAGATGCTCACCAAGGAGCTCACGGAAGCCGTCGGACGCCTGCTGAGCTGAACGACGTTACGCCCACGCGAATGAGTAGCCCACTTGTCCATGGCTGGAGGCCAATCGTCCGCCGCAGTGCGGCATCGGACCGACGGGTCCGCCTCGCCCGACGCCTCGCCGGGTCGTGCACCTCGATGTCGTCGCACCGCTCGGAGAAGGTCGCGGACTTCTCCCGGACCAGTTCGGACAGTCCTGGGATCGTCGGCAGCGCGCCGTCCTGCGTGTCGACCACGTGTGGGTGCTGCGGTGCGCCGCCCGAAGCGCCGCCATTTCCAGGGACGAGTTGGGGACGACATGTCCGTCCTTCGCACGAGGTGTCAATGCCTCCTTGGCACGCCCCATGATCATGGAGGCGACGGGCGGTCTTCTGGAATCACCGTCGGCCGTGCAGCCGCGTTCGATTTGTGACGCAGGAGCGTCTTACCTCGCCGGCCCGCCCTTCGCCTGCCGCGTTGCCCCAACTGCCGCCTCCAGCGCCTGCCACGGAAACAGTTCCGCAGCCGTGGGTCCCTGGTTCGGCGTAGGAAGCGGATAAGCGTCGGGGTCGAAGATTATGGTGACACCCCAGGAGCGGAGCCGTTGGATGCTCTCGATGAAGGCGGGGTGCTTCGCGAGGGCGCGGCTGGGGTTGGGCACGGCGATTACCGGCAGCTCGAGGCCGATGGCTTCGTTGAGCAAGCCGAGGGCGAGGGTGTCGCTGGTGCCGTGCGCCCACTTGTTGGTGGTGTTGAAGGTGCACGGGGCGACGACGATGGCGTCGGGAGCGGGCAGGACGTCGGGTTCGTCGGGGCGCTTGTAGTCGGAGCGCACGGGGTGGCCGGTCAGCTCGACGAGCCGCTCGGTGTCCATGAACTTCAGCGCTGACGGTGTGGCGATGACGCAGACGTTCCAGCCGTCGGCTTGGCGGCGGGTGACGAAGGCCGGTAGGTCGGCGGCGGGTCGGCCGCCGCAGGCGATGACGTACAGGACCGGCTGAGAGGCGCTGTCCATGTCCTACCCGGTGAGGCCGAGGGAGTCGGCCAGGTCGCGCAGGCCAGGAGCGGCTCCGGCGCGCTCGCGGCTGAGCATGCGCCGGGTGAGGTGGTGGACGTCGTCGTTGAGGTGCAACTCCTGCGGGGCGATGCGCTGGGCGCGGGTCAGGGTGGCGACGGCGGAGGCGTCGTCGCCGTCGAGGGTGTGCCCGTGGGCGACGTCGATGAGGAACTGGCTGCGCCGCTCCAGCAGGCTCGGGGGAAGGCGGTCCGGATTGACGCGCTGGCTGCGGCGGACGGCGTCGCGGCCGTTGCGCAGTTCGACGGCGATCTGGACGCCGTAGATGGCGACGTTGGTGGGGCCGAAGATGGTGTACAGGTCGGCGTGGTCGGTGCCGAGCAGTCGGCTCGCGGTCGTGGCCTCGCCCATCAGTTCCCAGGCGCTGGACTCGTCCTGACGTTGGGCGGCGGCGACTGCGGCGGTAACGAGCAGGCTGCCCCACATGGCCTGGCTGCGAGTGGTCTGGACCTTGCCCGGTTCGATGAGTGCCGCCGCTTGGAGCGATACCGCGCGTGCCTCGTCGGCCCTTCGCGCGGTGAGGAGGACGTTGGCCAGACGGTACTGGGCAGCAGCGACCAGGACCGGATCCCCCAGCAGCCCGGCGGCCTGGACGGCGCGGTCGGCCGCGACCAGAGCCAGCGGACTGTCGCCGAGGCGCTTCAGCAGAGAGCTGGCAGCGTTGTAGGCATGGGCGGCGACCCGGCTCGCCTGATCCCGAGCACCCCCTCCAGGGCGGTGGCACTGGCCTGGACCTGGCTCAGGAGGCGCGGCAGCAGACAACTGAGGCGGGTGTAGTCGGCGCGCTGACGCAGCTGCCACGCCGTGCCGACCTGCTTGGTGAGATCGCCGGCGGCGGCCGCTGGCTCATCCCGAGCGGCAGCCGGCGGCGACAGCATCACCGCCTTCAGCTCCGCTACGGCGTCGCAAAGCGGTTGCGGCCCAGGCGCAACGGCCGGGCGCTCCAGGTCAGCGCTCAGCACGCCAGCCAGGCCAAGGCCGGCGGTGCTCAAGAAGCTGCGTCGCCTCACGTCGTCCGTCTCGTCGGGTATCTCGCTGTCTCCGGGCAGCTTGAACCATAGGTAGTCGGCCGGCATGCCCAGCAGGCGTGCCCACTCGATCAGCCGGTCGAGGTGCACGATCGGCGGTCCATTCTCGATCCGGCTGACCTGGGCCTGGCTGATGCCCGCCCACGTCCCCACCGTCCCCTGTGCGAGAGGATGACGACCGTGGGCAGGGTGGCCCCGGTACGCCCGGATCACTCGTCCCATATGGCGGGCCCGGAATGCGTCCTGCAGGGTCTCGTGACGCCAGAAGTCAGCGGGCAGCTCCGGCGGCTGAACCACCTTGCCTCGGTCAGTCACCTGGCAGGGAGCGCAGCGCCCAGCCTGGTTGTCCCGAGCCAGGCGGGCACCGCATCGGTTACAGCGGGGGGCGGCCGGACGCGTCATAGCCACCCCCTGATCCGGGTCGAACGAAAGGGACCTGGTCAGCCGGAGTCTATCCACTCATGCGTATGGCGCTCATTCGCGAATATACGGCCGACGCATAATCGCCATTCCCCATTGGTCGTGTTCACCGGTTCACGAATCTCGAACCCTTGTCGCAGCGCCGGGGACGGCAGTGTGGCATTCATCCCCTGCCGTCTTCGGCGCCTCCCATTCGACTGAAGGCGAATCAAGGACCGGGGGAAGCGCGAGATGGAAGGGACGAGCCAGGACACGATCGGGAGCCGGACGTCGGGCGGCACGTCACTGGAGTTGCCCCGGTCAGCCGGTCAGGCGATCCGCGTGGAGTTCACCGTCGGCGGCGACCTGATCCACGTCCGCTACGGAGGCCATGGCGCTGCGGTCCTCGACCGTCACCGACTTCGCCGATGGCTCACGGCCCCGCACGGGGAGTGGACCACCGACGAGGTCACCTTTGTCGACGTCGGCGGGCGGATCGCGCTGATGCTCCACGGCCTGGGCTGGTGGTGGCTTGCGGCCGCCGAGGTCCAGGCCCTCCGCGCGGCGGTGTAAGCATGGCCACCAGGCTTGGCACGTCACCGACGGCGGCGACCGCACGGGTGCACGACTG
>NZ_CDWTMG010000170.1:0-10708 GCF_977945845.1 Frankia sp. CcMO1 | reverse complement strand
CAGATCCAGATCCGGTGAAGTCTCCCGGGAAGGAACCCTGGCCGGTGCCGGGCGACCGGACTCCCGGCGACCAGCGCGACACTCAGAGTCGACGACACTCGACTCCGCCGGACTGTATCAGTTCGATGTCCGACACGCTCCCCTGATCATCTCCCGCCCGATCGCGACCGTCGAGGTCGTGGTCCAGCCGGCAGGCATTCTCTGCGATCCGGGCGCTCTATTTCTGTTCCATGAGTTCCGCATAAACCACTGCGACAGGAGAATTCCCCGTCGCCATTCCGTCCAGGTCCGCAGTCTGGCTTTCTCCGTGCGGACGTCTTACCCACGCCGTCGGCGTTCGGTGCCTGTTCACAAGCAGCCCCCTCAACCAGCCCGATCGGAGACATCGTCTGCGCCCGAGACGAAGGGGCATGATGACCTCTGCCATCCCCATTCCTGGTGAACGTGCTGCTCGGCCTGCTCGGAGTCGCGGGCGGCCACGTGAGCCGGCGCCGATGGCTATGATCGCCAGAAAGTCCAGGATGCGGGAAGCACAGTCCACATGCTGGAACGCCGCTGTACGGCCGTCCCGGCGGTTGGCGGCGAGTGGTCGTGTACGTCGGGGAGAACCCGGAGAAGGAGTTCGAGGAGCCGCCATGACCAACGCCGCTCCACCCGCCGCTGCGGTGCCCGGTCTCGCCGCCCGAGCCGGCGCCGTGCGCACCTCGCCAGTGCGGGAGATCCTCGCGCTGACCGCCCGCCCGGAGGTGATCTCCTTCGCCGGCGGTCTACCCGCTCCCGAGCTCTTCGACGCCGACGGGATTCGGCGCGCCTACGACCGGGTGCTCGCCGAGGAGCCGCGGCGCGTGCTGCAGTACTCCGCCACGGAGGGCGACCCGGACCTGCGCCAAGCGGTCGCGGACCGCCTGGCGCGCCGCGGCCTGCCCACCCGAGCGGACGACCTGCTGATCACGAAGGGCTCGCAGCAGGCCCTGACGCTGCTGTCGGCGGCGCTCGTGGAGCCGGGTGACGCGGTCCTCGTGGAGGATCCGACCTATCTGGCTGCCCTGCAGTGCCTCGGCCTCGCGGGTGCCCGGGTGGTGCCCGTCCCCACCGACGAGCACGGGATCCTCCCCGACCGGCTGGCGGAGACGGTGGCCCGCGAGCGTCCCAGGCTGCTCTACCTGGTGCCGACCTTCCAGAACCCCACCGGTCGGACGCTGTCCGCGGCGCGCCGCGCGGCCGTCGCCCGGGTGGCCGCGGAGCAGGGCCTGTGGATCGTCGAGGACGACCCCTACGGTGAGCTGCGCTTCCAGGGCACGCGGGAGCCGTGGATCGCGTCGTTCGCCGACGCCGCCGACCGCACCGTCCTGCTCGGCAGCTTCTCCAAGATCATGGCCCCAGGGATGCGACTGGGCTGGCTGCGGGCCCCGGCCATGCTGCGGCGGGCCTGCGTGATCGCCAAGCAGGCCGCGGACCTGCACACCTCCACGGTCGATCAGGCCGCCGCCGCCCGGTATCTGGCCGACGCCGACCCCGACCTGCACATCGCGCGGATGTGCGCCGCCTACCGCGAACGCCGCGACGCGCTCCTCGACGGGCTCGCCTGGGCACTGCCGCCCGGGAGCAGCTGGAACCGGCCCGAGGGCGGCATGTTCGTCTGGGCCCGCCTCCCCGACGGTCACGACGCCACCGCCCTGCTGCCCGGCGTGGTGGAGCACGACGTGGCCTACGTTCCCGGTGCTCCTTTTTTCGCGGGGCCGCCGGACCCCGCGACGCTGCGCCTGTCCTTCACCACGCACCCGCCGGTGGAGATCACGGAGGGATTGACGCGGCTGGCACGGGCGTTCGGAGTATGACCGTCATCCCTGACCGGGTGCCGGTGCCGGCCCGACACGAGCCGGCGGAAATCGGCAAAACGGCGGGGATCGACAAAACGGCGGGGATCGACGGAAAGGCGCTTAGGCGAACACGTCCTGCAGCCAGTCGGTCCAGGCCTGGGTGGTCTTCGCCTGGTCGGCGCCGGGGGCGAACAGGTGCAGGGCGATGCCGATCGGGGCGCCGAAGGCGTTGCGGCCGAAGAAGCGGTACAGCCCGTCGCCGGTCCGCAGGCCGAGGAAGTGGGGATGCAGGTAGTCGACCACGGCGTCCAGCGGGTCGATGCCCGGGAGGGTGACGCGCAGCGCGTCGCCCTGGCCGACCTCGTCGGCGACGCCGAGCTCGCGGCGCAGCCGGACGAACGCGTCCGGCGCGGTCGAGGACGCCGGCGCGTCGGCCGCGACGTAGGTCACCGGCCGGCGGCTGAAGTACCGCAGGTACTGGCCGAGCGTGTGCAGGTAGAAGTCGGTGTGCTGGCTGGCGCCGTCGTACTGATTCTCCCAGTCGTCGACGAAGATCCCGCTGTGGACGTAGCGGAAGGAGGTCATGCCGCCGTCCCGGCCCTCGATCACGTGTTCCAGCTGGTTGAACCAGCCGTCCGCACCCTCCACCCGGGTGACGAGGTGGTGCGGCGGGTCCCAGACGGTGACCGTGCCCCCGAAGGGCGCTGCGCCACCCTGCCGGGGCTCGAACTCCATCGGCCACAGCCATCCGCCGTTACCGGTGGTCACGGCGTCCCAGTACTCCTCCGGGGAGGTGGGCAGCACGCCCTCGCGGCGGATCTCGAACTCACGGGACATCTCTAGTTCTCCTTGGTTGCGGTGGGGCCATCGGTTCCGGTGGGGCCGGCTGCGTTGGTGGGACTGTCGGTGCCGGTGGGACCGGCGGTGCCAAGGCCGAGGACGTCCTCCCCCGCATCGGACCCCGCATCGGATCCGACAGCCACCCGCTCGGGCCGCGTGACGCTCGGGTGCAGGGCGATGACGAAACGGTGGGAGCGCCCGCCTTCGGCGGTGGTGTCGTGGTACCTGCCGACGAGGGCGGCAACCGTCTCCCCGAGCTCCGTGGCGAACGCGGCGCGGTCCGCGGCGGAAGCGAATCGGATCTCGCTGTCGATCGCGAACGTCGCCAGCCGCTGCCGGGCAGCGGTGGCACCGGTGATGAGGTCGCCGACCTCCCGCACCAGCCGGGCACCGAGCGCGAGCAGCCATCGGGCAGAGCGCTGATCCGGCGACCGGCCGGGATCCGGGGCGACCGCCGGCAACGCGGTCGGCGAGATCACATAGGAGGCCGCCGTCGCCCGTAGTACGCGCTCGGTGCAGTTGCCCCTTCTGCGTTCCTCGACGAGTTCGACCAGCCCGTGACGCTCCAGGGCCCGCAGGTGGTAATTGACCCGCTGACGTGACAGCCCCACGGGAGCGGCCAGGGTGCTGGCCGAACCCGGCTCCGCGAGCGCGGCCAGCAAACTCGCCCGGACCGGGTCGAGCGCGGCCCCCGCGGCGGCCGGGTCATCGATCACTGCGACCTCCAACATGCGCCTCATCGTCCTACCGAAAATTTTCCTTGTCAAGGAGGATGATCCTGTCGGGGCAGGTACGGGGCAGGTACGGAACGACCGTCGCGCCCCTCCGCGAGTCATCGCCCGAATGGCGGGGCATAGGTTCGTCCTGGAATGCCACCCGGGCTCGCGGAGGTCGGGACGGCCCCGTCCCGGGCCTGAAGCCCGTCCGTGCGGGCCAGAACCAGTCCGGCCCGCGGTCACGAGAGGCAGGACGCAAGAGCCGATGTCGACGTTCGGGCCGGACTCCTCCGTGCCATCCACGCCCCACCCGACCGGACTACCGGACGGGCGCGACGGCCGCCCGTCGGCGTCGGCGGAGAACCGGCCCGCGCCGCGGCACGCCCGGCCGGCCCCGCGCCGGCTGCGGGTCGTCCGCGTCACCCCGCTCACCGGGGACATGGTGACGGTGACGCTCGGTGGGCCGGCGCTGACCGGATTCTCGCTGCCCCGGGCCGCGCAGCACGTGAAGATCTTCCTGCCGGCCGACGGGCAGACCGAACCGACCGTTCCGGGCTGGGGGCCGGACGGACGACCCGTCTTCCCGGCGGGTGCGCCCCGCCCGATCGTGCGGACCTACACCCCGCGCCGGTTCGACGCTGAGGCCCTCGAACTGGAGATCGAGATGCTCCTGCACGGCGAGGGCCCGGCTGGGCGGTGGGCGCGTACCGCCCGGCCCGGTGACCATCTCGCCATCGCCGGACCGGGGGGTGGATACGAGGTGCGGACGTCGGCCGCGCACCACCTGCTCGCCGCCGACGAGACCGGCCTGCCCGCGCTGGCGACGGTGCTGGAACGGCTGCCCACTCGGGTACCGGTGACCGTGGTGGCGGAGGTTCGCGACGCCGGCCGCCAGCGGGCTCTCCCGGTCACCCCCGCGACGACCGTCACCTGGCTGCACCGTAACGGCGGGGTTCCCGGCGCACTGCTGGCCGAGGCCGTCGAGGGGCCATACCCCTGCCCGCCGGCACCGCGGCCTGGGTGGCCTGCGAGGCCACGGCGGTACGCCGGATCCGCCGTCACCTGCTCGCCTCGGGGCTGGACCGCGCCGACCTGTCGACCCGTGGCTACTGGCGGCTGAGCGCGGCGGACCATCCCGATCATGACTACGGGGAGGGCGAGGCGGCGGATGTCACCCGCGGCGGCGAGGGACGGATCGATCGGCTGCGCCGCACCCTCGGGCCGCTGAAGCAGCGTGCCGAAACCACCGCGCGCGGCCTCGGCGCGACCGTGAAGGCCCGCGCCGCCGAGCGCCGGCGGTGACCGGGTCGGCACCTGCTTCGACCACCCGATCGTGGGTGCGGCATTTCGGTGGGACGCGTCCCAGGGCCCTCGCCCGCCAAACTCGCCCGCCAAACAACCCGTAGCCGACGCAACCGGGCTCCGTCACGGCGGGCAACCCGACCGCATGGCAGGCTGGTCACGTACCAGCGCGCACCGCCCGACCACGGGGATCCACCGCGCCACGGCATTCCATTCCGACAAGCCGTCGCACGGACAAGCCGTCGCACGGACAAGCCGTCGCACGGACAAGGCGACGAACGGACCGGACGACGGCGCTCGGGGACGACCCACCGGGGAACGACGGCACGGGGTGGCGGGTGGACCCGGCACGCGAATGGTGCCCGTCGGCGAAGAGGGGCCCATGACGGAGGACAGCGCGAGACCCCCTGCCGGGCCTCCCATCGTCGGGGAACCCGGGTCGGTGAATCTGCCGGCTCCCCGGGTGACCGCGCTACCCCGGCGGGGTCCGGCGGCCGGCGCCCACCGTGATCCGCTCCGGCTCCCGCACCTGGTCGGCCCGCCCCCCGGGTCGACCCCGCCCCTCCTGGGCGCGCCCAGCGTTCCCACGGGCCTGCGGGAGTGCGCCGGGTGCGGCGCGCCCGTGGCCCGGCCGGGCCAGGACGAGCAGGACGAGAGCGTCGCCCTGGAGGGCAGCTGCGCGGGATGCGGCCACCGCTACTCGTTCACCGTCAAGCTGCGACCGGGCGAACGGGTCGGCCGCTACACCGTGCACGGCGTCATCGCGCACGGCGGGCTCGGCTGGGTATATGCCGCGACCGACGACAACCTCGGCGGCGACGACGTGCAGGCCTGGGTGGTGCTCAAGGGCCTGCTCGACGCGGCGAACCCGGAGGCGCGTCGGATCGCCGAGGGAGAGCGGCGCATCCTGACCACGGTGTCCCATCCGGGCATCGTCAAGATCCTCGACTATGTCACCCACCATGGCGAGGACTACATCGTCATGGAGTACGTGCCGGGGGCGTCCCTGGCCGGCCTGGCCGAGGTCGGGGTGGCGGGACCGGACGGGCGGTCGGCTCCGCCGTCGGCCGCCGATGTGATCCGCTACCTGCTGCGGGTGCTTCCGGCCCTCGGGCATCTGCATCGCCTCGGGCTGGTCTACTGCGACCTGAAACCGGAAAACGTGATGGTCACCGCCGAGGACGTCAAACTGATCGACCTCGGCGGGGCGCGCCGGCTCGACGACCGCGTGTCGGGATACCTGTCCACGCCCGGCTACCGGGCCCCCGAACTCGACGACGACGGGGAACGCCCGGCGGGCATCGCGCGCACCGCGCCCACGGTCACCACCGACATCTTCGCCGTCGCCCGGACCCTGGCCCGTCTCGTCCTCGGCCGGTTCCCGGGCTTCCTCGGCGCCTACCGGCACACCCTGCCGCCGCGCCGGGCCCATGCCCCGTTGCGGGACTTCGAATCCCTGGACCGGCTCCTGCGCCGGGCCACCGCGACCGATCCCGACCAGCGATTCCAGAGCACCACGGAGCTCGCCGACGAACTGGTGGGGGTGCTCTACGAGATCGTGGCCAGAACGGAGGGGCCGGTCCCCCCGTTGGCCAGCCGGTGGTTCGACGCCGTCGGGCATCCCACCGGGGAGGCGGGGCCCGCCGGGACCCCCGCATGGTGGGAGGTCCTCCCCGATCTGCGCATCGACCAGGACGATCCATGGGCGCCCGGACTGACCGCCGGTTCGGACGAGGAACCGGCCTCCCTGGCCACCCGGCTGGCGGCGATCGTCCCGAGGACCACCGAGGTGCGGCTATCCCTGGCCCGCGCCCAGATCCGGGCCGGGCAGCTCCATGAGGCGGCGGGCACTCTGGACGACGCGGCCGCGGAGCAGCCGCGGGAATGGCGGGTCGACTGGTACCGGGGCCTGCACGCCCTCGTCGGACGACAACCGGCCGTGGCCGCCGCGGCGTTCGACCGGGTCTACTCCCGGGTCCCCGGGGAGCTCGCTCCGCGCCTCGCCCTCGCGACCGCACTCGCGGACATGGCGACCACCACGGGCACCGCGGGCACCGCGCCTGAACGTGACGCGGCCCGGCACCGGGCCGCAGCCCTGTTCGACGTCGTCTCCACCATCGATCCGAGCACGACCAGCGCGGCGTTCGGGCTGGCCCGATGCCGGACCGATCCGGCCGACAAGATCGACGCTTATCTACGGGTCCCTCCGTCGTCCGCCGCCTACACCGCGTCGCGGATCCGCATGATCGGGGTGCTCGTCGGCCGGGCCACCCGACCAGACCGCGCGGCCTCGGGATCGGCGGCCCTGCACCGGGCGGCGACGATACTGGCCGATCCAAGGCTCGACCTGGGCGAACGACGCCGGGCCGAACTGCACCGTGACCTGTTCACCGCCGCCCTGGCCCTCGTCACGACCTACTCGTCCGCCTACCCGGCCGCGGATGCGCCCCGGCCACCGACCCTGCTCGGTCGGGTCATGGTGGAACGGGACCTCCGCTTCGGACTGGCCGAGACCTACCGGGAGATGGCCCGGTTGGCCGGTGACCGGGCGAGCCGGGTCCGCCTCGTCGACCAGGCGAACCGCATCCGTCCCCGCACGCTGCTCTGACGTTGACATCCTTGCTCAGCCGTAGCTTCCTTGCTCATAGGCGCTGAGCTGCGGTGCGCAGGTGGTCAAGCAGGTCGTCGACGAGTTGCTGGGGACTCGCGTGACCCTTCCCGTCAGCGGCGAGATGCCCCGCCAGGGCAAGGTCGGCAGCCCCGTGCGCGAGTGCCCGCACGAGAGATGCCACGCGCACCGGGTCACCTGCGGGCAACGCACCAAGCTGTTGGGCCGCGGTGACGGTATCGACGAGCATGGTCTGCGCGACGTGGGCCGCTGTCAGGCCGCAGTACTCAGCTCCCGCGAGTCGATCGACCAGGCGCCAAATACCAGCCTGAAGCGTGCCGGGTACTCCAGTGCCCAGGTGATGTAGTGGTGCATCGCCATGCGCAGTACCGCCTCGGGCGTCCTTCCACCACGCATCGCGGTGGCGAGCTCGGCGCCTTGCCGCTCCAACTCCCGGGCGGCGATCGCGGCGAGCAGCGCCTCCTTAACCCGGTACCGACGTCGCGCGCTGCAACCAGCTCTGGGACGCCAGCGCACGGCTTGCCGGTCTACCACCCGAACTGTAATAATCATCAGAGTTCGGGTACTAGGCCTCGGATGCGCATCATTCATCATGAATCGCCATGAATCGCCGGCTTCGATCTCGTGCTCGCCCCCGGGAGCTCCGGAGACCTGGAGCTCCCGGGCTTCGCCTGGTTCGCCTGGTTCGCCTGGCCCGCCGGTTCACAGCCCGCCGGTTCACGGCCCGGTCAGGGACGGCCGCCGTCGAGCAGCGGGGGGCGGCCGGGTACGCGTAGGCCCGGTCGCAGCCACTCGTCGTACAGGCGGGACCAGGTTCCGTCGAGCATGATCTCGCGAAGCACGCCGTTGACGAACGCGACGAACTCGTCGTCTCCCGCCGTGTCCCCGGTGATCGGCATGGCGATACCGTAGGGCTCGTCGAGCCAGCCGCCGGCTTCGGAGCCCGCGCCGAAGGCGCTCGGCCCGAGCACCGTCGTGTCGGGGTCCTGGGCGGCTAGCCCGGCGAGGAGGACATCGTCGCCGGCGATCGCGTCGACGTCACCGTGCTGGAGCGCGACCAGGCAGTCGGCGATGCGGGCCCGGGTCACCGGTCGGGGTCCCGGCGCCGGCAGCTGCGCCAGCTTCTCGCTGGACGTGCTCCCCGCCGACGAGCAGACCGGTCGTCCGACGAGATCGGCGATACCGCGGAACCCGGCGTTCTCCCGGACCAGCAACCGCAGAGTCGACTCGTAGTACACGTCGGAGAACCGGACCTGCCGCTTGCGCTCGCAGGTGATGGTCATGGTGGCCACGAGCATGTCGACCATGCCGGAACGGAGCAGGTCCTCCCGCTCGGAGGTGGTGACGGCACGGAACTGGATATGATTGTCGACCCGCTCGGCACCGAAGATGGCCGCGGCGACCGCGCGGGCTATGCCGACGTCGAACCCCTCCAGTCGCAAGGTGCGCCAGTTCATCAACCCGGCCGGGGGCGCGTCGGTGGCGATGCCCACGCGCAGGTAGCCGCGGTCCTGCGCGATCGCGCGCAGGCGGCTGCCCACCGGCATCCGGCCGGGGGGAGGCATCGGGGTGAGGGGGGGATCGCTCGACCGGAGCGGTCTGCCATCCCGGCGACAGGTTCCATCCGGGTTGGCCGATCCCGCCGACGCCTGCGTGGGCTCGGCGCCCGGCACCGGTGATGGCGGCATCGGGGCGGCCTCCAGCGGAAGGGGACTACGGGCGGTGCTGCAGCCCGTACCGCCCACGAGGACCATGCAGCCGACGAGGATCCCCCCGAGCACCGGGCCCACTCCCCTCGTCGGGATGGGGGGGTGCCGGCGCCCGGTCCGACCGGGCGGACTCACAGGTACTCCCGGAGCCGGGGCCACATCCCCGCCGCGGCCGCGACGATCGCGGTGAGGACGAGCGCCGGGCCGGCCAGCTCGAGATCGCGCAACGCCGCGGCGGCCCGGCGGGCATCTCCTTCGAACCTGCCCCGGGCGGCGTCGATCGCGACGTCGAGCTTGCCGAGGAAGCTGGTGAACGCCGTCGTGCCCGGCCCGAGGGTCCGGGTCACCGCCTGTCCGAACGTGTCGGAGGAACGCGGGTCCCCAACGGAGGAGCCGGCGTCTCCCGGTCCTCGCGCGGCCGCGACGACCGAGTCCGGTGACGAGGCCAGCAGAGCCACCACCGAGGCCCGGATACGCAGCCAGGAGCGCAGATCGCCCTCGAGTCCCGCCGGTATCCCGGCCCCCCCGCGCGCGTCGAGGGCGACGACGAGCGAACCACGACGGGTGACCGGTTCGGGCGGTAGGCGGTCGCCGGTCACGTCGAAGCCGAGGCCTCGGGTCACCCAGGCGAAGTGCTCGTCGAAACGGGTGCCGTTGCCGAGCGCCGTCAACGAGAGGTTCTCATCGACCCGTGCCTCCAGAGCCAGGGTCTTCGATCGGGCGAGCAGGCTTATCGGTCGGTACCCGGAGTCTTGCGCGGTGTCGAGACGGGTCTGCTGGGTTCCGAAGGCGACCGCGGTCCAGGTGACCGTGGCCAGGATGCACCCGGTGCCGAGCAGCAGGCCCGGGTTGACCAGTCGGTTCGTGCGTCGGACCAGAAGCAGCTGGACGCCGACGAACGCGATGATCGCGAAGGCGGCCGTGATCACGATCGCCCATTCGCCCCGCGAGCCGGTGGCCTGCTGGTAGGCGGTGTCCACCGCGTCGGCGTACCGGGCGACGAGCACCTCGGTCGCCGGAAGGATCTCCGTGCGCATCATCGTCGAGGCGGCCCGCAGGTTGGCCTCGCCGACGGACAGCCCCGCCCGGTTGTTCGCCCGGGCCCGTTCGACCATCCCGTTGTAGACAGGAATGCCCCCGGCGAGCACGCCCAGAGGGCACGACGAGGCGATCCGCCCGGGCGACGGCCGGGTCCCCGCGCCGTCGGGTCCGGGCGGCGGCGCCGCGGGTCCGGACCAGGGCGGGTCCGCGGCGCACAGGGCCGGGTCGAGTCGGCGCAGGTCCAGGACGTCACGGGCGGCATCGGCGACACTCGCCTCGAACAGCCCGCCGTTCTTGATCCGGTCATAGCGCTGCCGCAGCTCGGCGGCGGGCTCCCCCCTGCCGACGAGAAGCTCGACGGGCGCGAAGACCTCCGCCGCCGCCGCGGCATCCGCCTGGGACAGGGCGGCCCGCAACTCCTGAGCCGTGGCGAGCGCCCGGCCGTGCCGGCTCACCAGGCCGTCGGTCGCATCCAGCCGATGAGCGACCACGCCGTGCAGCGTCAACCCGAACAACGCGAGCGCGACCACGAGAAACGCCAGCAGCCCGACGAGCCGGACACCCGCGTCGCAGCGCGCCGCGACGCCCAGCACGGCCCGCGCGAGCCGCGCGCCCCACCGCGCTCGCGGGCCGCCCGGGCCACCGGGCCCC
>NZ_CDWTMG010000169.1:0-10743 GCF_977945845.1 Frankia sp. CcMO1 | reverse complement strand
CATCAGATCCACGGCCAACCCCGGGACGTACTTCCCAAACAGACCCTAGGCGGCCGGCGTCGTCGATCCGGCCGGCGGCGAGGGTCACCTGTGCGAGGGTCTCCCGGCAAGCCAGGGTGTCGACGTGCGCTGGGCCGTCGAGCCGCTCGCGGGCGGCCAGGGCGCGGGCCGCGAGGGGGAGGGCCTGGTCGGCCCGGCCCTGCCCGAGCAGGTAGGCCGCCGAGCGTTCCGCCAGCCAGGCGGCCTCCGGACTGTCGGCCTCCAGACGGTCGGCATCGGTGGGGTCGGTGGCGTCGACGTCGGTGTCGGTGGCGTCGAGCACGGCGAGCGTGTGCGGGAGTAGCTCCCGCCAGGCGGGCCAGGCTTCCGGGTTGGCGGTGACGGCGTCGGGCAGGGCCGCGCGCAGCATCCGGGTCATGGTCGCGACGATCTCGTCGGCCTGGTCGGGGCTGGTGTGGGTGTGCACGGCGGCCCGCACCAGCCGGTGCATCGTCACGGTGTCCGCGTCGCGGTGGGCCAGGCCGTACCGCTCCAGGGCGCCGACGGTGTCGGCGAGGGCGAGCGGGTCGCCGGCCGCCGCCCGTAGCCCGGAGTCCGGAGTCGGGGATTGCGTTCGGCTCGGCAGTGAACAGCCGGATTGGGATCGGTTCGTTGTCGCCGTGCGCGACGATCCGCAGCAGGTGGCCGGCGGCCGGTGCCTCGGCGTCGAGCCGGCGGATCGGCTCGTCCCAGAGGGTGGCGGCGGTGGCCCCGGGCCGTCCGCTCACCTCCCCCTGCGCCAGGAGGACCTCCGGCCGGTCAATTAACACCTGAAGATAGGTCTCGGCGGGAGTGCGGCCGGTGCTGATGCGGTGGGCGGCCTGGTCGAGGGCGAGCGGGTGGTCCCCGAGCCGCTCGGCGATCCGGTCGGCGACCGTCCGTTCGACGGCGGGTAGCCGGCCGGCGAGCAGGGTGACGGACTCGGCCCGGTCCATCGGTCCGACCCGGCACGACCGGGCCGAGATGGTCCCAGCCGGGGTTGCGGGAGGTCAGCAGCAGCCGGCCGGGTTCGGCGGGCCGCAGCCAGGCCGGCAGCGTGTCGGCGTCGGCAGCGTCGTCGAGCACGATCAGCCAGCGGCCGTCGGCCCGGCCGAGGTTCGCGATCACGGCGGCCGGTTCCGCGTGGCCGGGTAGGCCCACCGCCGGGGCGAGCTCGCGCACCCGCTCGCCGATCAGCTCGGGGCGTTCCGCCGGCACCCACCACACGGCGTCGAGATCCGCCCGGTGCTGGCGGGCGTACTCGGTGACCAGGCTGGTCTTCCCGATCCCCGCGATTCCCGTCACGGTGACCAGCGGCGAGCGGGACAGCGCCTCGTCGAGCCGGGCGAGCGCGGCCGTCCGGCCGACGAACCGGGCGGGCTGGTCCGGCACGTTCCACACCGCCGGCAGCTCCGGCGGGAAGATCCCCCGCCGGCCGGGGAAGCCCGGCGGCTGTTCCGGCTGTGGCCGGTCGCCACGCAGGGCCGCGAGCAGGCTGGCCCGGACGGCGATCTCGCTGCGGTCGACCGGGACGAGCTGGCCGAGCAGACCGGGCAGCGGCCGGTCCGCCACCCTGGTCACCAGCAGCCGGCGTTCGCCTCCGGTCGGGTCGGCCGACCACGCCGCCGCCCATTCGGCGACCGCGGGCGAGGAGCGCAGGTAACCGTCGGAGACCACCGCGACCGTGTGCCGGGCCTGGCTCACCGCCCGGTCCAGCCACCCCACTCGGTGCGTCCCCGCCGGCGCCCAGGACTCAAGCAGGACCTGGTAGCCGGCATCCTCCAACGTCCCGGCGATCCATTCGGCCCAGGCCCGCCCGTCGTCCGCGTACGACACGAAACAGTCGGGAGCGCCGTGCCCATCGCCCCCCGCCGGTCACCGTCCCAGCATGGCATAGTCACCGAAACGGATTAACCGAGGATGGCGTCGATCGCTCGGTAGACGCGTTCCTCGGAAACCGGGTACGGGGTGCGCAGGCTCTGCGCGAACAGGCTCACCCGCAGCTCCTCGATCATCCAGCGGAGGCGCCGGATCTCGGGCGCCGGCTCCCGGCCGGCGGGGACGGTGGCGAGCAGCTCCCGATAGACGTCCTGGACGCGCCCGACGGTCGCGGTGTTGAGCCTGTCCCGCCCGGGATCGCGGGGCAGCCGCTCCAGCCGCCGTTCCAGCGCGGTCAGGTAGCGGACGAGGTCCGCCAGCCGGTCGGCCCCGGTGTCGGTGGCGAATCCCCGGTAGATCAACGAGGTGAGCTGGTCGCGCGCGTCGGCCACCGACGCCGCCACCGCCGGGGCACGCAGCTCGCGCAGCGCCAGATCGACCGCGTGGGCGAGGCCGAGCACCTGCTGAACCTCGCGGACCACCTCGAAGGCGGCCTCGGGCAGCCCCGCGCGTACCGCGGCGAGCAGCGCGGTGAAGCCCGCCTCGTCCCAGGCGGGCCCGCCGGCCGCGGCGATCAACCGGTCGGCGGCGGCCCGCACGCAGTCGTCCAGCAGGTCGGCGGCGTCGCGGTGCGGGTTGTGGCTCAGGGCCAGCTTCGCGGCGTTCGACAGCCGGGCGTTGAGGCCGCGCACCGGGGAGGGGACGCCCAGCAGCACCAGGCGCCGGGTGCCGGCCCACATCAGCTGGCGCTGTTCGGCCTCGGTGCCGGCGGCCCGCACCGCGACCGAACCGCCCTCGTCAACCAGCGCCGGGAACGCCTTCACCACGTGGCCGCCCGCCGCGTTGCCGCCTACCGCGTTGCCGCCGCGGCGCAGCTCGACGACCTTCGGCAGGGTGCCGAGGTCCCCCCACGCCCGCAGGCCGGCCCGCTCGAGGCCGTCCGCCGCGGCGGCAACGGCCTCCCGGGTCCTCGGGCGCAGCCGCTCCTTGATGGCGTCGAGGTCCTTGCCCTCGGCCAGCACCCGCCCGCCGGCGTCCTCCACCCGGAAGGTGAACCGCAGGTAATCCGGCACACCCGTCAGCGACCAGGAGTCGCGCGGGATCTCCGGCCCGCCCATCCGGCGCAGCTCGTGTTCCACCGCGGTGAGCAGGGGCACCTGGCGTGGCGTGATGTTCGCCAGGACCGCCTTGGCGTAGTTCGGCGCCGGGACGAAGCTGCGCCGCACCGCCTTCGGCAGCGCCCGGATGAGGGCGGTGACGAGCTCCTCGCGCAGCCCCGGCACCTGCCATTCGAAGCCCTCGGCGCCGACCTGGTTCAGCACGGCCAGCGGGATGTGCACGGTGACCCCGTCGGCCGCCGAGCCCGGTTCGAACTGGTAGCTCAGCGGCAGCGCGAGGTCGCCCGCCTGCCAGACGTCGGGGTAGTCGGCCTCGGTGATTCCCTCGGCGCCCGCGGAGACGAGCATTGAGCGCGGGAAGTCGAGCAGGTCCGGGGTCGTCCGGCGCGCCTTGCGCCACCAGGCGTCGAAGTGCCGGGCGGACACGATATCCGCGGGGATGCGCTCGTCGTAGAAATGGAACAGCGTCTCGTCGTCGACGACGATGTCGCGCCGCCGGGCCCGGTGCTCCAGCTCCTCGACGTCGGCGAGCAGCTCCCGGTTGGCGTGGAAGAAGGCGTGGCGGGTCTGCCAGTCACCCTCGACCAGCGCGTGCCGGAGAAACAGCTCCCGGCACAGGGCCGGGTCGACCCGGCTGTACTGGACCGGCCGGGAGGCGACGATCGTCACCCCGTACAGGGTCACCTTCTCGTCGGCGAGCACCGCGCCCTGCCGGCGCGACCAGCGCGGCTCGCTGTACGTGCGATGCACCAGGTGGGCGGCGAGCGGCTCGATCCAGTCCGGGTCGATCCGCGCGGCGGTGCGGCCCCACAGCCGGGAGGTCTCCACCAGCTCGGCGGCCATCACCCAGGCGGGTGGTCCGGACGGCCGCTTCGGCGCGTCCTCGCCCGCCGGGTCCCCCGGGTCCGCCAGCGCGGCTGTCGGGTCCGCCGACGTGGCTGTCGGCCCGGTGCGCTCGGCGCGGTTCGACCGCCGGGCCAGGGCGGAGCCCGGCCAGAGCGCGAAGCGGCCGCCGCGGGCGCCAGCGTACTCCCGGCGCTCCGGGTCGTAACGACCGATGTGCGACAGCAGCCCGGTCAGCAGGGCCTGGTGCACGGCCCGTGGATCGGTTCGTGGATCGGCCGCGCCGGAGCTGTCGTCCCGGGGGGTGAGCCCCAGGCCGCGGGCCACCGCGGCGAGCTGGCCGTGCACGTCCTGCCATTCCCGGATGCGCAGGTAGTTGAGGAACTCCGTGCGGCACATCCGCCGGAACTGGTTGGCCGACAGCTCGCCGCGGGCGTCGCGCAGGTAGTTCCACAGGTTCAGGTACGCCAGGAAGTCCGAGGTCGGGTCCGCGAACCGGGCGTGGCGGGCGTCGGCCGCCTGCTGGTGCTCGACCGGGCGCTCCCGGGGATCCTGGATCGCGAGCGCGGCGGCGATGACGAGCACCTCGCGCAGGCAGCCCTGCTCGTCGGCGGCGAGCACCATGCGGGCCAGCCGGGGATCCACCGGGATCTGCGCCAGCCGCCGGCCGAGGGGAGTGATCCGGTGGCGGGGATCGGCCGCGGTGGCGTCGAATGCCCCCAACTCGGCGAGGAGCAGTTCGCCGTCGCTGATCTGGCGGGGGTCGGGTGGATCGAGGAACCCGAACGTGGCCATCTCGCCGAGGCCGAGGTCGGCCATCCGCAGGATGACCGAGGCCAGGTTCGTCCGCAGGCTCTCCGGATCGGTGAACTCCGGCCGGCCGGCGAAGTCCTCCTCGCTGTAGAGGCGGATGCAGATGCCGTCGGCGGTCCGCCCGCAGCGCCCCTTGCGCTGGTTGGCGGAGGCCTGTGAGATCGGTTCGATGGGCAGCCGCTGCACCTTGGTGCGGTGGCTGTAGCGGGAGATCCGCGCGGTGCCCGGGTCGATCACATAATGGATTCCCGGCACGGTCAGCGAGGTCTCGGCGACGTTGGTGGCCAGGATCACCCGCCGTCCGGTGTGCGGCTGGAACACCCGGTGCTGCTCGCCGGCGGACAGGCGGGCGTAGAGCGGCACGATCTCGGTGTTCGGCCGCTGCTCGCGGGTGAGTGCCTCAGCGGTGTCGCGGATCTCCCGTTCGCCGCTGAGGAACACCAGGATGTCGCCCGGGCCCTCCGCGCACAGCTCGTCGACCGCCTCGCTGATGGCCTGGGTCTGGTCGCGCTCGACCTCGCCGTTCTCCCTGCCGGTCCTCCGCCCGTCGGCCGGGCCGCTGGCCGATCCGCTGGCCGGTCCGTCGGCTGGTCCGTCGGCCGCCGGGACGAGTGGGCGGTAGCGGACCTCGACCGGATAGGTGCGCCCGGACACCTCGATGACCGGGGCGTCCTCGAAGTGGGCGGAGAACCGGGCCGTCTCGATCGTCGCGGAGGTGATGACAATCTTGAGATCCGGCCGGCGGGGGAGCAACGACCGCAGGTAGCCGAGGATAAAGTCGATGTTGAGGCTGCGTTCGTGCGCCTCGTCGATGATGAGCGTGTCATAGCGGCGCAGCTGGCGATCGGAGGAGATCTCGGCCAGCAGGATGCCGTCCGTCATGAGCTTGACCAGCGTGTTCTCGTGCACCTGGTCGGTGAACCGGGTCTGGTAGCCGACGACGCCGCCCGCCTGGGGAGTCGGGGTGCGCAGTTCCTCCGCGATGCGGTCGGCGACGGTACGCGCGGCGATTCGGCGCGGCTGGGTGTGCCCGATCATCGCCCGGATCCCGCGGCCGAGCTCCAGGCAGATCTTCGGTAGCTGGGTGGTCTTGCCGGACCCGGTCTCCCCGGCGACGACGACCACCTGGTGATCCCGGATCGCGGCGAGGATCTCGTCCTTGCGCTGGGTGACCGGAAGGATGTCGGGGTAGTCGAGCGTCGGGACGCTGGCCCGGCGCCGCTCCACCTGCAGCGCCGCCCGGTCCACCTCGGCGGCGATGGCCTGTAGGGCCCGCTGGCGCGCGGCGGGCTCGCGGGTGCGCCGGCTCTCGGCGAGCCGTCGGCCTAGCCGATGGGCGTCGCGAGGAGACAACCCGGTCAGCCGCGCGGACAGCTCCGCCGGTGCTACTGGGCCTGCCGGTGCTACTGGGCCTGCCGGTGGTGACGGCTGCGGCGTGGGCGGCCTGGGCGGCCTGGCGGGAGGATTCAAGAGCTGCCTTTCCACACGTCGTCAAGCCTAGGACACAGCTGTCCCGGCGGCGTTGCATTCCTCCGGCCCGTCGGGCGGTGGCGGTGACTCTTCGGTCAGCGAATTTTGGGGACCTGAGCACGGTCTGCGGTCCCTGGACCGTGACTAGCTCCCCCGAATGGGAGGTCGGGCCGTCCCGTTACCTTTTCGACGGATGAGCGGTCCGACGGATGAGAGGCGAGCCGGTCCTTTGCGGACCAAGGCGAGGCGCCGCCGGTAGCCTGCCAACGGCCCGCCCGGTCGGCGGTGGGTCGCTGCTCGACGCCGTCGCGGCCTCTATGCCGTCGCAAGCTTGTCGTCGACAGGAACCTCGATGCTGAGGGGACAGAGCCATCATGATGATGAGGTGCGAAGTCGGCCCCTACCCTGGTCCGGGCGACCTCCCCGGGCCGAGCAGGACGTGACTGCCGACGGGCGGGAGGCGGCCTCGCCCGGGGTGCGGGAGCCGGTCCCGCTCGCGGCGCCGGCATCCTCCGCCGCCACGGGCACCGCCGCTACCGCCTCCGCGGGCACGGTGACCGCCTTCGGGGAGGGCACGCTCGAGCTGGGCCGAGCCTCCGTCGAGTTGGGCCGGGCTTACCAGGCGCTGGAACAGGTCATGGGGCGCGTCCTCGTTACTCTGCGGGCGGTTGCGGTCCTGCTGACGGTGTGCTACGTCGCGGTCTGGCGCTGGTACGACCACAGGCCGGCGGCGATGGCCGTCGCGGGGCTGACGGTCATCGGCGGTCTCGTCTTCTGCGTCGTCAGCCTGCGACGCGGGATCCGTCGATCGATGACCACCAGCACGGTCGCGATGTCGACGGTCCTCGCCCTGACGGCCTCGTCCTGGTTGCCGCCCGCTTCGGTGGGGGACAGCGGGAACTTCGTCTTCCTGACCCCATCAACGCCGGGATCGTGACGGTCTGGACATTTCCGACGGCCGTCGCGTCGGTCCTGCTCCTGACGCTGTGCGGCGCCACTCTCGTAGGCGGCTGGGGCCACAACCCCCGGGTCTTCTCTCAAACCGCCATGCTGCTGATCATTCCCGGTCTACTCGGGCTGGCGATCGGTCGACTGCGCCGGATCGCCCGTACGGCCGACCAGCGATGGGCGAACGTTGTGGCCCGGCACCGCAGCGAGGCGGTGGTCCTCGCCGTCGCCCGCGACCGCCGGGAACGGGAGCGAGTCATCCACGACACGGTGCTGAACACCCTGACCGGCATCGCCTGGGGCGGGGGACGGGACGTGGCACTCACCCGGCGTCGATGTGCGCAGAGCCTCACCGCCGTGCGCGGCCTGCTCGACCGGGACGACGAGGTCGGTCCGCCGATCGGCGATCGGTTGGCCGAGGCCGTCCGCGACGCCGCTCGACGGGGGCTGCAGGTCAGCCTCGAGGACCGGCGTCTCCCAGCCGTCGCGGGGGAACCTCCCGGTGAGCCCCCGGCCGTGGTTGTGGAGGCCTTCGTCGGAGCGGTCGGCGAGGCGCTGGTCAACGTGGAACGGCACTCCGGCACCCGGCGTGCCTCGCTGCTCCTCGGCGGTGGCCCGGGCCTGCTCATCGTGACGGTGTCCGACGCCGGGTGCGGCTTCGACCCGCAGCGGGTCGACCCCGCCCGGCTCGGGCTGCGCGAGTCCATCGTCGGACGGCTGGTGGACGTCGCCGGGACCGCCCGCATCGACGCGCACCCGGGGCAGGGCACCGTTGTGGAACTGCAGTGGCACGCCCCGGACGCGACGACGGGGCACGTGACGCGACCACAGCCGAGCGATGATCGCGGCGATCGGGGTGATCGCGGGGCCGGAAGGGTCGGCGGGCGGGTCGGCGGAAGGGTCGGCGGGCGGGTCGGCGATCGTCGGGACGTCGCCGCGATCGCCGCCGAGCTACGCGACGCCTATGCCGCCGGGCTGCGCCGGGCGCTCGGGCAGATCGTCGGGCTGTGGATGATCATCATGCTCGTGCCGTTGGTCGGCACGGGTGGATGGGTGCGGACGATGGCTGGAGCGGGAGCGATGTGGCTGCTGGTGGCCGCGCTCACCGTCGCCTTCGTCCGGCGCGGACGGAGTCGGCCGATCAGCGGTCCCGAGGCGGCCGTGCTGCTGTTCCTGGCCCTCGCCGTCGCCGTCGCCGGCATAGCGAACACCGTCGGCGCGGACATCGTCCGGATCGCGGACTGGCCGTTGCTCGTGCTTCCCCTGCTCCTAGCGTTCATCACCGCCTCCCGGCCACTCTGGGAATGGGTGGGTGCGCTGCTGGTCGCGATCGCCATGATGATCGTTGCGGTGTTCCTGCGTGGTACCACCGAACCGCTGGTGCTGGCGCGGCTGGGGGTACTGATCTACGGTGCGTGCGGGGTGCAGATTGTGACCGCGATGCTGGGTCCCCTGCTGCGCGGCACCGCGGAGACGACCGCCCGCGCCCTGGCCGCCGAGGCTGAGGTCGCCGCCCAGGTGGATGCGTTCACCATGATCAGGTGGGAGCGGGCGCAGTGGTTGCACACCGTGGGGTGGGAGGTGCTGCCGTTACTCGACGGAGTCGCGGGCGGTTGGCTGGACCCACGGGAAGCCGCCGTTCGGAGCAGGTGCGCGATACGGGCGGCCGCCGTCCGTCGCATGATCACCGGGGGTGGTCCGTCGTCGGCGCTGGCGGACCTCGACGCGGTCGTCGCCGACGCCGAGGCTGCGGGAATGACCGTCCAGATCCAGCTGTCCGGCGATCTGCGGCTCGCGCCAGCTCCCGTGCGGGCCATGGTGGCCGATCAGGTGCGGGAGGTGCTCGCCGCCGTCCCAGGCGGCCGAGCGATTATGACGGTCCTGTGGACGCCGGCCGGCGGCAGTGTTTTCGTCTCGCTGCCCTGGCCGCAGGGCCTGCCGCCCCCGCAGCTCGGCTGCGGGGGAGAGGACCCGGGCGGGATCGAGGTCTCGGTGGAGCTGGACGATCGGTGTCTCAGCCTGGAGCTGACCTGGCCGGCGAGCGCGGTCACGGATCCGACCAGGCGGGTCGAGCCGATCGGCGGGATGGCGGAGCAGTAGGGCCGGCAGGCCGGCAGAACGGCAGGCCGGCCGAGTAGTAGGCCGGCGGGCCGGCGGAGCAGCCGGTCGGTGAGCTGGGAGCGAACCGCGTTCAGAGCTCGGTGATGATGCGCCGTAGCAGTTCGGGAGTGTCACCCGGGGTCGTGCTGTCGACACTGAGCCGGTTATACACCTCCATGTACCGGTCGACGTCCTCGCGCTTGTCGAGGTAGGTGGAACCGGTGAGCTGCTCCAGGTAGACCACGTCCGGCGGGTCCATTTCGGGGAAGCGGAGGATCGTGAAGGCCCCACCCTCCGCCGCGTGGCCGCCGAAGGAGAACGGCATCACCTGCAGAGTGAGGTTCGGTAGCTCGGACGCGGTGATGAGGTGTTCGATCTGGGCCCGCATCACCTTCGGCCCGCCGATCGGCCGACGCAGCGCCGCCTCGTCGATGACTATCCAGAGCCGTGGCGGGTTCTTACGGTACAGCAGCTTCTGCCGGTTGAGCCGCACGTTAACCCGGCGCTCGACGACGTCGGCCGGTAGGTGATCACTACCCTGCGTGATGATTGCTCGGGCGTAGTCCTCGGTCTGCAACAGGCCCGGAATGAACTGGAGCTCGTAGGTCCGGATGAGCTGGGCCGCCTCCTCCAGACCGATGTACGGCTGGAACCAGGACGGGAGAACGTCGTTGAAGTTCTGCCACCAGCCAGCGGCGTTCGCCTCCCGGACAAGGGCCAGCAATGGGGCGCGCTCTGCATCGTCCGTGACCTGATAGAAGGTCAGCAGGTCGGCGACGTCGCGTTCTTTGAAGCTGACGCGGCCAAGCTCCATCCGGCTGATCTTCGACTCTGAGGCGCGGATGTGGTAGCCGGCGGTTTCCCGGCTGATGCCCTTCTCCTCGCGAAGTCGACGGAGCTGAGAGCCGAGCAGGATCCGACGTACGGTCGGTCCACTTCCCGGCTGAGCTGTCGTCACGGTCGGCCCCCTCGCCATGGTCAACACAAGAGTAAGATACTCGATCTTCTGGTTCCGGATGGGTGGCTGGTTCTCTCGTCTGGGTGACACTCGCGTGTTTAGCGTGGTGAGGATTATTTGTATACACGCTCACGGGGAGCGTCGACGGCGGGTCTCCGTTTAACGGGGGATGAGGATGCCCCCGGCTGTCGGGTACGGGCGCAATGGTGTGGACGATGACATGTCCGGACATTCCACTCTCACGGTGCCAGATTCCAGGGGGCGTGAGGACTTCGGGCCCTGGACGGCGATCGTGTACTTCCTACTGTTGCTCTCCACGGCGCCGCTCCTCTTCGCTCCTCCCCCCACTCTCCCGTCGGGTTCCCCCGGACCCGGCGACCGGTCCCGCAGCCACGTGTCCCCTGGCCGCCCGCCCCGTGGCATCTACCCCGCGGCCACCAGCTCTCCGTCGTGCCGCCTCTCCGACCGTCCCGCCCCTCCTCCAGGCCTCGGCCTCCCGCCGCGGGTCTCTCCGGGTTCACTCCGACGCGCTCTTCGCCGGCGCGCTGGTTCTGGTGCACGATCTCCGTCGAGTGCTGTTGAGGTGTGGATCTGGAT
>NZ_CDWTMG010000168.1:0-10759 GCF_977945845.1 Frankia sp. CcMO1 | reverse complement strand
GGCAGCGGCTGACCGACCTGCTGGTGGCGGGCCGTCCGGAACGCGCCGTGGAGTCCCTGCCGCCGGAACAGCAACCGGCTGCTGCGGACTGGGCGACACTGCTGGACTCCGGTCTGACGTTCACGGCCGGGGACTCGGTCATCCACCTGTCCGGTGCCCTGACCGACCTGACCCCGGTCACCGAACCCACCACCAGCCCGACCAGCACCAGCCCGACCAGCACCAGCCCGACCAGCACCAGCCCGACCAGCACCACTCCGACCAGCACCACTCCGACCATCACCACCCCGACCAGCACCACCCCGACCACCCCCCAGGCCGGCGAAGGCCAGGCCACCGTCGGCCAGGTCCGGTACCACGCCACCGCCCTGCTGTCGGCGTCGATCGACGGCCGGTCACACCCCTTGGACGTGGTCCCGCCACCACAGCTCCGCATCGCGCTGCCCCCCGACGCCGTCCCGGCCGCAGCGGACCAGATGGGAGGGGCGCTGGAGGTCGCCCGCCCGGAGGCGATCAACGACGTCGACTTCACGGTGACGGGTGCCGACACCGCGCCGCTGGTGTCCGCCCTCGACCGGCAGCTCGTGGAGTCCGGCATGCCACCGGACACCCGGCGTGGCTTCGTCGAAGCCGCAGCACGGGAAGTGTTCGCGGAGAAGGAGTTCACGTCCAACGGGAAGGTTTGGCTGGGCGGTTCGTGGGCTACCGATCCGTTCAGCGTCGGTTCGTTCGACGGGTACCTCCTCGTCGCCGCGCACCTGCGCAACGTCGCGCCGGTCGTGCTCACCGTTGCGCCTGTTCACGTCGAGTCCACCGGGGGTCCTGAAGCTCCACCGGTTCGCGGCCAGCAGCCTGCGACGCCGGAACGAGTCGGCACCGACACGACTCAACCGGAGCCGACGCGCTACCGAGCCGAGGTGGAGGTAGAGGTCCGGCCGGTGGTCCAGGGCGAGCAGCTGCCCGCAGTCAGCACCACGACGTCGGTGGAACTGGCGGTGCCGGAAGACAGTGCGGCGCAGTTCGAGAAGGCGGTGCAGGGGAGCTCGACACCGGACGCGGAACCTGTTCGCCAGAACCCCGATGCCTTCGCCGCGGATCGTGACTCTCAGCCGAGCGCGGAACCCACGACCGAGCCCACGACCGAGCCGACGACCGAGCCGACGACCGAGCCGACGACCGAGCCGACGACCGAGCCGGTGCTGACTCCGGAACCGCAGGCCGGGCAAACGCCTCCCGTGGGCACGCAGGTCCCGGTAGGGCCGACGTGGTCCGTGCCGGTCGCGTCCGCCGCGGAGGGGACGCCGGGCACGACGGGTGGCGATCCTTCGGCCGAGCCGTCGGTCCAGCCGTCGGTCGTGGCGCAGCCATCGCACCCACCGCAGGAGCCGTACTCGCTGGCCACCCGCACCGGGCTCGGTGCAGGCGTGGTGCGTGACGTCCCGGTGGCGGGCGAGATTCACCGGTGGATCCGGAGCGAGGTGGAGTCACGGCTCACCCGGCTCGGTGCGTCCATGACCCCCGAGTTGGCCGGCAGGCTGGACGGTAGCTACGGCGCCCCGGCGCTGGCCTCCCGCTTCTCCAGTCTGCTGGAGGGTGGCGTCCGGCTGGAGCACCAGATCGGGAACCGGCGGATCGTGGTGCGTGTCGAGGCTCAGCTCGGCGCCCTGCGCGAGGCCATGGGCCCGGAGGCGGGTGGTCCGGACGGTGTCCGCCGGAGCGAGGCGCGGTTCGACTACGAAACGCGCTACGTCAGCTCGGTCCAGGAACTGCACCTGCGCTCGCGCGGCGGCCTGAGCCAGGTGGTGTTCGGCCCGAACTCGGAGCAGCGGACCGGTACTGGCCGGGTCGACGTGGCGACGACCTCGGTGTCGGTGCCCGCCGATCACCTTCCCGACCCCAGCCACCCCGCCACGGACGCCGCGCTGATCGGCCGCCGGGTCGACTCCGCGGGGCGCGTCGACGTCGGCGAGGCCGTCGCGCCGGCCGGGCCCGCCGACGCCAGGGGGGCGCGGGTCGAGCTGACCCTCGGTGAGGCGCCAGGGCGGTGGAACCCGCCCCAGGTGGAGATCAACCAGGAGGGGATCTCCGGGATCCGTGCCGAGCTGCTGTCCGTCGGGACGGTGGCGCGCGAGATCGAGCAAGGCCTGGCCAAGCTGAACGGCCGGCAGCCCGCCGCCGACGAGGCCCGCTTCCCGGCCGCGCTGCGCGAGGCGGTGACCTCGCAACGGCTGGCGGCCCGGTACGGCGACCTGACCTCTCCGGACGGCGTGGTCGTCCCGGTGGGGCCGCGGGATCCGTGGTCGCAGATAGTGCGCATCCGGCAGCAGGTGCTGGCTCCGCAGTTGGAAGGTGTCGCCGAGGGGGTGCCGTCCGACCAGGACGGAGTGCGCGGCAACTACTCCGGCCCCAGCCTGCGGTACCGGGGCCATGCGCAGTACGACGTTTCGATCTGGCGTCAGCGTGGAACGGGTTGGCAGGTGGCCACCCTCGAGCCGGTGACGATCCTGGGCGGGGTCGAGCTGACCATCGCCCGGCAGCGTGCCCAGGATCTCGGCCTGGCCCTGCCGGAGACGGCGACCGGTGGCGAGTCGCCGTCCGGTGCGGCATCCGCGGCCGAGTCTTCGGGCCGGCCCGAGCCTGCGAGCCAGGCCGAGTCCTCGGGCCAGGGGCGGCGCGAGTACATGGATCCGCTGCTGGCGCTGCACGCGGGCCACGTCGAGCGGCTCCAGGACGGTGGCCTCGTCGACCGTGTGCTCGACTCCCTGGTCGATGCGCGTTTCCTGCCGCCGCGGTTGAAGGACGTGCCCTCGCCGCTGACCGAGGTGCTCCGCGCCGGATTCGGCCCGGGGGCGCTCAAGGCGGGCTTCGCTCAGCTCACCGGCGGACACGGTGTGGTTCGGGTGGTCGACCTCGCGATGCTGGGCCGGCGCCCGGACTCCGGTGCCGTGTCGGAGCGGATCGGGATCCGGGTGACCGCGACCGCCGGGCCTGGGGAGTACGTGCGGCAGCGAGCGGATGTCGCGGTGTCGCCGAGCGCCGAGCCGGCGGCTGCCGAGCGGTCGGTAGCCGCCGGGCTGCAGGAGATCCGCCACAGCATCAGCAGCGAGGGGGCGCAGGAGTTCGAGCACCCCGTCCAGTTCCGGGTCGAACTGTTCGGGGATCGTCCCGCGGGTCAAGGTCGTCAGGGGTTGTTGCCCGTCGGGCTGGGCAGGGTGCTGAACCGCCTGACCGGACGGGCGGCGGCCCGCACCTGGGAGGGGTCGTTCCCGCGTGGATCGGCGCCCCTCGCGGACTTCACCGTGGCGGGACGGGTCCACCTGCTGGTTCCCGATCATCTGACAGCTCCGGTCGCCGTCCCCGCCGTCCCCGCCGAGATGTCGCCAACCGACGCCGGAACGCCGCGGGGTCGGCCGATCGGCGCGGACGACGGCTCCCGCGTGCCGGAGACCCCGGGAACCCCGGGAACCCCGGGAACCCCGGGAACCCCGGGAACCCCGGGAACCCCGGGAACCCCGGGAACCCCGGGCGACCGGACGCCGGCCGACCCGGCCCTGGACGACCCGGCCGTGGACGACCCGACGCCGGCCGGTCCGGTGCCGGTTCGGCTGCGCCCGAGGACGCCCCCGGGGATGTCCCTCGGGCGCAGTCCGCTGAACGAGGCGCTGCGCGAGCACGTGCAGGATGCGCGCCTCCTGGGGTTGCAGGGGCCGATGGCCATCGCGGGCGTGCTCGGCTCGATCTCCCCGTCCACCCTGCGGGCCCTCACGCGCGAGGGCCCGGTGACCCGGCCGGTTCCCCCGGCGGCGCTCGGGCGGGCGGCGAGCGACGGGATGATGCTTGCCCAGGCGCTGAGCGGCGACAACCTGCGGGCCAATCTCCCGGCACTGCTGCGGCACGAACTCTGGGTCCCGGTCCGCCGGGGCGCGATCACGGTGGGGTTGGACATCGAGGGCGGCGTCCCCGCGGCGAACGCTGGACACGACCGGCTCCACTACGCCCTCGACGTCAGGTACCGGTTCGTCACCGCGGGCGGTGCGATCGCCGAGGCGAGCGTCCCGGCGGGGCTGCACGCCACCCTGCCGCGCACGCTGGTGGCGGAACTGGCCATCAGCCACCCCGCGCTGCTGCCGCCGGACGCCCTGACGCGGCAGGAGGCGGACCTCCGGCAGGAACTGGAGCGGATGACGGCCGCCGCGACGCCGCCCGCCGGCCCTCCGCGGCCCACGTCAGGAGTACTCACGACGGAGCAGGCGGGATCCTTCTGGGCCGATCGGATCGGGCAGCGGAACGGGGTCCTGCGGTCGGGGCTGACCGGTCGGGTGCCCGTCAACGAAGGGCTGGACGCCGGTGGCTGGGGGGTCGGGCACCTGATGGAGGTCCGGCCCGACCCGGCCGACGCCGGCAACGCCACCGAGGGGCGGGGCGTCGCACCCACCGGGGCCGCCCCGGACGCGACCGCGGCCGGTGGCCGGTCCACGGTCGCGGCGATGACCGACAAGCTCGGCATGCGTGCCGCGCTGGCCCGCGCGCTGGCCGCCACAGGCGTGACCGGCGTGACCCCCGAGGCGCTGTCCGCCGCGCTGGAACAGCTCGACCGCAGGTGGACCCCCGCGGACGCGACCAGCACCATGGACGCCCGGCGTCTGTGGCGGGGGGTCGACGTCGTGGTCGAGGCCGCAGGTGGGCCGCAGCTCCTCACTGTCCGGCTGGCCCTGCGCGACGGCGCCGGGATGGCGTCACTGGTCCCGTCCTCGGTGGAGATTCCCGACCACCGGGACGCCGGCGTCTCCGAGGCCTGGTGGTTCGACTACGACCAGAGGGGCGAGGCCAGCCGCAGCTGGACAGGTTCGGTCTCGGCGAGCGGCACCCTCTCCCTCGGGATCGGGCTGCTGCCGGATTCGCGGCAGCTCACCGCGAGCGTGACCGGGCGTGCGGCCGCCGGTGGCGCCATCTCGTCGACGTGGTCGTCACTGAACTACTCGAACCGCAGTGACGTCGCGGGGTTCCGCGGGAGTGGCCGGTGGGCGGCGTTCGACGCGCCCGCGCGGCTGGAGCTCTCGGTGCGCCCGGTGTGGCGCAGGCACCATGCCGGCGCGGCGTCCGGCACGGTGCCGGTCAGCGTTCCGGTGCGGCTGGCCTACCGGCTGCCGGTGGAGATGACCCGCCCGGCCGGACAGGTGGTGGAATCGGTGCCCGCCCCGGTGACGGTCGACGAGGCGCGGGCCCGGGACGTGTTCTCGGCCATGCAGATGGTCTCCGAGTCGGTCGGCCTCGGGGACCTCTACCCGAGAGTGCTGCGGGCGATGGCGGCCGACCTGGGCCCCGCCTGGGTCGTGGACCCGCGCAGCACGGCACGTTGGGCCGTCGAGAACGTCGTGCACGAGGCACACTTCATCCGCTACCTGCGCAACGCGGGGACCGGCGTGAGCTCGATCCGGTTCGAGCTCGCCGACGGCGACCAGGGCATCGACCCCCGGGTCCGGGACGCTCCCCGGCTGCCGGGTTCCCGGGGGGTGACCGGGCAGTCCCGGCTGATGAGGGGGGTGGACTCGGGGAACGTCCGGGTGTCCGCGACCCCGGTCAGCATCGACGTGCTCGACCTGGTGCCGGGGGACAACAACCTGGAGATGACCGAGAAGGTCCAGCACGGCCTGCTCGACATCGGCGTCGTCAACCCGTCGACGAACGCCGGGGCGAGCGTGTACGCGGCGCTCGGCCGCAGGAACGTCGGTCAGGTCGTCGACGGCGCGGGGCAACCGCCGATCTCGGTCGGCAGCGGGCTGGAGCTGTCCGTGTCCCTCTCGGCTGGACAGGCCGGAGTGGACGTCAGCGGCGCCGTCACCTACGAGAAGTCCAAGATCATGCCGCACGTGCCGTCCCGCCGCGTGCGCCTCGGCGTGCGGTGGACGGCGGAACTGACCGTCTTCGGTGACCACCGCGCCGCCGGGGCGAAGCCGGCGCGGGGCGGGACGGTGACCGCCGACGGCCAGATCGTCCTGCGAGTCCCGGAGCCCGACCTTCCTCGGCTGCTCGAGCATCTGGGTGCGACACCGGAGGCCGTCCTCCCCGAGGTCCGCCGCGCTGACACCCGGGCGGCCGAATCGCTCGGCCGGGCCGCCCCGGACCTGGTCGAGCTGCGCACCGAGCAGGTGCCGCCAGGCTCGCTGCGACCTCCCGCGCCGCTCGCGCAGGGCACCGGCCTGGCCGGGACGCACGTCGACGGACTCAGCGGCGTCGGCGAGGTCGGGGCGCGGATCGAGGCCACGGCCCGGGAGCTCGCCGCGCGGGCCCTTCGGGAGCGCGGGTTGGACCTGTCCGCCGTGCCTACGCAGTTCTGGTCGAAGCTGGCGTTCGCGAAGGAGCACGTCGGATCGCCGGGGGCGATGCGTTCGTTCCAGGAATCCCTGATCCAGCACGGAATGCCGCTGCCGCCGGTGGTCCAGCCCTTGACCATCGACGCAGCGGAGCAACTGGTCGGGCGGGTCGCTCCCCACCTGGTGGTCGAAGGCCGGGTCCGGGTCGAGATCGTGCCCGGGACGGCGCGCCACGTAGGCGGGTACACCAAGGCCGAGCTGGAGTACGGCGCCGAGCAGTGGCAGGTCAACATGGGGGCGCGTGAGGTCTCGCGCGCGATCGCCGGCGCGGCCACGGGAGTGCTGGGCCTGGCCGGTATCGGTGACACCGGCGGCTCCCTCGCTCCGACGCTGTTCGCGGGCGGCACGGTGGGCTACACCCGCGTGGCGAAGAGCCTGACCGGGCCGTGGGTCGGCCTCGACCCGCACCTGAAGTACGAGGGACCGACCGACGCGTTCGAGGCCGAGGTCCGCTACGTACTGGAGCTGAACGCCCGGATCAGCGACCCCGGGGCGGTCGCCGCCGGGCCCTTCCCGGCCCGGTCACGGCTGGCCGCCGACACCGACCTCGCCGCCCGGGACCGGACCGGACCCCGGATCGACGTGGCCGCCAAGCGCGCCCGGCCCGCGTGGGCCGGCCCGCCGCAGCCCGGGAGACCGCAGCAGGGGGTGCCGGTGGCGTGGGACGCCCTGCCGGAGTCGGGCTCGGCCGACTCCGTGGAGCACGTTCCGGCGCGCGGCCTGAACACGGTGCCGTCGGCGGGGACCACGGTCCGCTCCCGGACCGAGTGGTGGCCGGGGACGGTGCGCGTGCAGGCACCCGCCGGCATGGCCCTGCCCGTGGCGGCGGCCCCGGCCCGGTCGCCCGTGCCGGCGCAGCTTGCGCCACGACAGCCTGTCCCGAGCGGGTCGCCCGGGTGGCGGCCGGTCCGGTTCTCGCAGCAGGAGCGGATCCTGGAACTACGGACCGGGCCGCTGCTGTCCGCCGTCCAGGACGTGCTCGCTCACGCCGGTGCGGGCCAGCGGGGCCTGACCGCTCACGAGTCGGTGACCGAGCTGCAGGCCGCGCTCGACCCGGGTCCGCTGCGCATCCGGCTGCGCCAACTGCTGTTCGACAAGGGGTTCCGGGCCACGCTGTACTCCGGGCAGGACGGCGTGGCGACCGGGGTGCTGGTCGTCTCGCCCCGGATGGTCGTCCCGGAGCAGGGGGCGGTCGTGACGTCGAGCGCCGACGGCGTCCGGATGAAGTACTTCGACGAGACCCAGGCCTGGCTCATCCTCGAGAGTTACACCCTGCGGTCGATGCCGTTGTCTGCCAGGACCGGCGGCTCGATCGTCGCCGGCCCCGTCGCCTCCGGCGGGGACTCGCAGCACGCGCTCAGCGGTCAGGGTGCCGCCAACGCCACGGTCACCTCCAACCGGGAGATCACCGACCGTGAACTCCTGCTCGACCGTGTCGGCGAGCGGATCGAGTGGGCCGGGCGGCCGATGGACGTGCACTCCCGTGGTGTGGAGTGGGCGGTCACGTTCCAGCCGACGTCCTACGGCGCCCTGCAGGGGGCGCGGGCGACGTCCACGCGCTTCCTCGTCCCCGACGGAGCCTCGGTGCTCGTCCCGCGGGAGAGCCACCCGCTGCGCGGCCTGGCCGCGACCCCGGCCACCCTGCCGGCGTCGTCCGGAACGGGGCGGCCACCGGCCGGCCCGCCCACCGCGACCGCCCTGCGGGCGAACGGGTTCTACCTGCCGCTGGACTCGTTCCACGACGAGACGGTCGAGCTGCTCGGCGAGCCGGTGCTGGACGCCGCGCTGTCGCTGCTGGAGGAGCGATCGAGCGGGCGCCGCTTCCTGGCCGACAGCTCGTTCGTCGCGGCGCTCGCCGGCTCGCTCGCCGCGGCGTCGTCGCAGTCCGCCGCTCCCGAGGCGCTCGAGCGGACCGTTCGCTACGCGAAGCTGGGACAGGGGCTTCGCCAGGGCCTGATGATGCAGTCTCTGTCGGCGCTGATGCCGCAGGCGGTTTCGGGCGGTGTGGCGTTCCCCCTCGGGGCCGTGCAGCAGGCTGGTCAGCTCAAGACCGGATTCCTCGCGATGTCCGCGCGCCTGGTGGGGGAGCCCCGCCCGGTGGGTCGGATCGAGCCGAACGACGCCGAACTGCAACGGCACTTCCTGCGGATCAGCCAGGAGAGCCGCAAGGTCGGCATGTCCGGCAGCACGACCACCGCAGCGGGGTCGGGCCTGTCCCTGGCCGTGCCCACCCCCGTCGGCGCTGTCATCGCCGACGTGACTTTCACGCGGCGGAGCACCGCGGGCGAAGGTTTCGGCCAGGAGTTCGCTCCGGTCAGTGGCATGTGGGCCAGCATGGCGATGCAGGTCCCGCACCGGGTCTACGAGACGGACGTGGACCTCGACCTCCGGCTCTACACCGGCAACCGGCTGACGCCGTGGGCGAGCGTGCTCAGTGCCCCGGTGACCGGGGCACGGTGGGTCGCCGAGATGCTGAGCAGTTCTCTCGGCCTGGCTCAGCCGGTCGGCCAGGTGCTCGCGGGCGGTGTGGGGCTGGAGCGGGCGTTGCGCGGCTCTCGCCGGGTCTCCACCACGATCCGGATAGCGGTGCCCGAACCGCTGACGAGCCGAACCCCCGCCGAACCGGCCGTCGCCTCCCTGGACGCCGCGGCGGCCGACCGGATGCGAGGGGCCGCGCTGACCGTCACCCCGGACGCCTTCGAGCAGGGCGAGATCGGCCTGTACTCGGTCGCTCCGCACGTGCTGGACCGGGTGGCGGACCGGCTCGCCGGCGACCTGCTCGCTCGTGGCGGACCCGTCGCCCGGACGCTGCGCACCGGAACCGCCGTCACCCAGGCGCTGCGCAATGCCGTCTCCGGGGTGCACCTGGGCGGGCGGTTCGACGACCTCCTCGTGGGCGACGGCATCCGGACGCCGCTCGGGCACGTCGCCGGCGTCGGCGCGGACACCGCCGCGCACCTGAACGTGCGCGGGTCGCTGGCCGGCGCCCGGCCGCTCAGCTGGGCGCCGACCATCCGGGCCCGGTTGCCGATCTCGGTCCGTGTCGAGGGCGAGGAGACCACGGGCACCTTCGGCAATGCGGGCGTCACCGGAGCCGCGCTCGGCGGGAGCATCTCGCACGTGGTGACCCTGACCGGCGGCGCCGTCGGCACGCGCGCGCGCAGCGAGGGATCGGCCTGGAAACATCAGGACGACACCGGCGACATCGCAGTGGTCGTGCGAGTGGCTCCGATGCTCTACGTGAGCGGTGACCTGCTGCTGTCGGCCACCGTCGGCACCCGCAACGAGTGGGCCGGCACCCTGGACGCGCGGATGCTCGACACCGCCGGCGCGACCAGCGACTCGCGGGCGGACGTGCGCGCCGACGACGCCGTCGTGGTGGGCCTGTCCTGGGCGCAGGCCCGCGCACTGCGCATCGCCCACCCGGACGGTGAGGCGACGATGAGCGGCTGGCACCTGCCGCCGTCCGCGCCGGGACCGGACGCCCGGGCCGAGGCGGAGCTCGCCGCGGCCGCCCAGTTGCTGCCCGCGTTCACCGGCTGGACGGTGCTGAGCGGCCGGGTGACCACCGACGGCCGGCTGGTGCTGCACGACGCCCCGGTCGAGGCCGCACCGGTGGCGGCCGCGCTGGCCAGAGGCGGCCGCGGCCGGGAACGCGGCCCGGTCGTGCTGGCGTCGTCCGGCGGCCTCGGGGTGGCCCGGCTCCTCGCCGCCGTGACCGGGCAGCCCGTGGTCGCCACGGCGGGGCAGGTCGTGTTCGGCACGGACCGCTCGGTGCGCGCGGAGCAACCCGTGGCGGGGCCGTCGGTGGTGGGCCCGTCCGCCGCGCGGGGTGGCTGGCTGCTGGTGCGCGGGGACGGCGCTGCTCCCGTCCCGCTGGGCGTCGAACTGGCGCGGGCGCTCACCACCCCGGAGGCCGTGGCCGCAGCCGTCGCCGTCGATCCGGATCTGCAGCGCGACAAGGCCGGCACCATCGCCACCACCGCGGAGCAGGGCTGGCAGGGCCCGGCCTCCGGGATCCGCTGGCCGGCGCCGCTTCACGTCGGGGACAGCGCCACCGCCGGCTCCCGGCCGCTCCGGCAACCCCGGTCGCTCCAGGAGCTCCTGGGCGAGACGGCAGCCGAGCGGGAGGCGGAAGCCGCTGGGGACGCTCGCGGCGACAGAGGCCTACCACGGCGGGGCGGGCCGATCCCGGCAACCGCACGTGGCGGCTCCGGCCGCCGTGGACGGTCCTCGCTCCCGCTGCCGTGGATGCCGGACACCCGGCGCCGGTCACCGCTCGCCGCGCGGTGGGTGGCAGCGCTGGGATCCGCCGCGCGCTGGGTGCTCGGCCCGCTCGTGGTGGCTCCGCGGTCCGGTGCCGGACTTCTGCACCCGGCCCGGTC
>NZ_CDWTMG010000167.1:0-10760 GCF_977945845.1 Frankia sp. CcMO1 | reverse complement strand
ACTAGGCTGCCAGGAATGCTCCGGGGTCGGATCTGCCATGGTGGCCGGGCCCAGCGGCCTAAGGTGGCCGGACTCGACCGAGCAGGAGCCGGACTGGACCGAACCGGCGTGGTGTGTCCGGTCGTCAGGCACATCCGCGCGGCGGAAGGTGACACGGGATGATCGAAGCGCAGGGATTCACGGCCTCACCGGGGCATACCGACCTCGGACGGCCTGGCAGCGGTCTGGACGCCATCGACGTGCGCCGGATTGAGGCCGTGTGCGCGCCGCTGCGCGCGTTGCACACCGAGGGTCTCCTCGCCGGCCTGTTCGACGGCCTCGACGAGGCGGCGGCCCTCGTTGATCTGGTGGCACGGTACTGTGTCCTGGACCACGCGGCGCTGCTGATCGCCGTGGACGACTTCGAGGCCGCGCTCGCGGCGTTGCCCGCTCTTGGCGTGCGGCCGAGCACGCTGGTGCCCAGCGTCATCGTGAAGGCCCGGCTGGCCGAGCGCTACGCGGTGCGCGCGGAGCTGCTCGACGTGCGTCTCACCCACGCCGCGCTGCGGTCCAGTGCGGGCGCGGACCGCACGTTGGAGATCTTCATGCTCCGGCGGACACCTGGGCTACCGGCCGGGCTCATCGAGCAGGAACGCGTGTTCGAGCTCGAGCGGCACTCCGCGATGCGGCTCCCGGACCCAAATCCGGTCATCATCGAGGGACTGCGCTGGGTGTTGCGGACCCGGGCCGAGTTCCACTGGGACGGTGGCGGCTACAACCCGCATGACCGGCCGGCTGCCGGAGGTACGAACGTGCTGTACTTTTTGCGTCTCGCGCCGGACGGTAAGGGAGGTGTCCGCCGCGAGCGGCTGGAAATCAAGTTCTTCGGCGATTTCTCCGCCATCGCGGACACACATCTCGCCCCGTGCGCCGACGGCGCGCCCGCGTGGGAGGTGCCGCCCGGTGCGCCGCACGCATGGTCAACCCGCCCACGTAGGCTGTGATCAGCACGCCGGGCGCCCGCCGCAGCGGTGACTCCACTGGAGGACGAGCACGACTCAGGCCCCCACCTCCTCAGGCCCCGAGGAGTAGCGCCCAGACCGCCAGGCTCACGAACGATAGCGGAACCCCGACTCCCACCAGCAGGCTTGGCAACGGTGCCGCGAGTTCGTGACGGGCGGCGATGAGTGCGCCGGCGACCATCGGGGGCATCGCCACCTCGAAGAGGGCCACCCGCACGTCATGATCTCTGACGGTCCCCGTCAGCGCGTAGATCCCCACCACGAGCGCGGGCGCGGCGACCAGCTTGATGCCGAGGCCGAGGGCCAGCTCTCGCCACCACACCCGGACCGCACGCACCTGGAGTTGCAGACCGATGGAGAACAGGGCGAGTGGGGTGAGGGTGCTACCAAGCGACCCCAGTGCGGCGTTCAGCCAGTCCGGGAACGTCACCGGCCGCAGGACGAGCGCGGCTACCAGGGCGATCAGCGCCGGAGCGGTGAAGACCCGACGGGCGAGCTCGGCGCGGGAAAGCGATGCGCCGGCACTGATCGTGACCGTCCCGAGGACCACCGTGTTCAGCAGCAGGAAGGAACCGAGCTGATCCACGAGCACGGCGACCGGGACCGACGACGCGCCGAAGAAGGCGGTCACCATCGGGAGGCCGACGAAGCTTGTGTTCGCCACTGCGGTTGTGGCGATCAGGGCGACGACGACCTCCCGCGGCATCCGCAACGCTCGTCCGGCCAGCACGTAGCCGGCCGTCGTCAGGACGAAGAGCAGATAGGGCGCGGCGATGACGAGCGCGAGGTTCGGCGGGAAGACGATGCCGTGCATGGCGCGCAGCGTCAGAGCGGGCAGGGCCACGTCCAGCAGCCAGATGTTGATCACATGGGCGGTGTCCGCGGGCAGTCGTCCGCGGTGCCGGACCCCGATGCCCGCCACCAGGCCGACGAGGAGCACGATCAGTGCGGACATTCGGCCATCGTGGCAGCCGGGGTTCCCGGAAGGCGCCGGGCGTGGGACAGGCCACGCGGCCGGCCTGGGGCGGGGACCGGTGCGCGGATGGATCACGGCCGGTGGGTCCGGCGGCGCCGGTGCCGTCGCAGTAGCCGGGGCAGCAGGATGTTGGCGGCGAACAGCACGGCGGCGAGGACGTAGTTGCCCGCACCCAGCCGTTCCTGGCCGGGCAGGGGAAGCAGCGTGTACGTGATCAGAACAACGGCGGACAGCAGCAGGGTGCCGACCATCACCCCGCCGATCCAGGGGGGCGAGTCGGTCATCGAACGGGACCGCCGGCCCGCGGGCGACGGCGTCACGCCACCTGTTTGCACGGGTCTTGCTCCTCGATGTGACCGGCGTTCTGTTGTCAGCGTATATGACACGTGGCAGGCTCACTGTCCAGTTGTGGTGCGCCGTCAGGGGTTTTCGCCCCGTGGTGGCGGTCGGCGCGGTCGGCGGTCCAGCCGGCAAATCGGAGGTACCGATGGCGGCACCTGTCCTCACCGCGCCCGGCGGCCTCGCCTGGCGGGACGGCAAGCGGTACATGTGGCTCACCGCGATCATCGTCCCGTTGCTGGCCATCGTGGGATACGGACTGTGGCATCGAACGGGTGTCGGGCTGTACTGGTGGATCACCCCGCTCTTCGTCTTCGTCCTGGTTCCGCTGCTCGACATGACCACACCGCCGGATCCGGTCAATCCACCGGAGGAGATCCGGGCCGCGCTGGAGGCCGACCGTTACTACCGCCGGTGCACGTATCTCTACCTGCCGCTGGCGGGCGTCGGCCTGGTGCTGGGCGCCTCGGCCTGGGCGAACGGCGACCTGTCGTGGTCCGCCCGGATCGGAGTGGTGGTGTCGGTCGGCACCGTGACCGGGGTGGGCATCACCACCGCGCACGAGCTCCGCCACAAGCGAGGGATTTTCGAGCGGTGGTTGGCGAGGTTGATGCTGGCGCCGACCGCGTACGGTCACTTCTCCGTAGAGCACAACCGGGGCCATCACGTGCGGGTAGCGACGGCGGCGGACCCGGCGAGTGCCCGGTTGGGGGAGAGCTTCTGGCGGTTCTGGCCGCGGACCGTCGTCGGTAGTCTGCGTTCCGCCTGGTCGCTGGAGGCCGCCCGGCTGCGGTTGCGCGGCCGACGGATCTGGTCGGTGCGCAACGAGGTCGTGCTCGGCTGGTTGCTCACCGCAGTGTTGTTCGCGACACTGGCCGTCGCGTTCGGGCCGGCCGTGCTCGTCTTCCTCGTCGCCCAGGCGGCCTTCGGGTTCACCTTGCTGGAGGGGGTCAACTACATCGAGCACTACGGCCTGGCCCGGGAGCTGACCCCGAGCGGGCGTTATGAGAAGGTCGACCCCCGGCACAGCTGGAACAGCGATGCCGTGATCAGCAATCTGGCGCTCTATCAGTTGCAGCGACACAGCGACCACCACGCCAACCCGACCCGGCGCTACCAGGCACTGCGGTCCTTCGAGGCCTCTCCCCAGCTACCGGCGGGGTACGCTACGCTCCTGCTCGCGGCGTATCTCCCGCCGGTGTGGTTTCGGCTGATGGACGACCGCGTTGTCGAGCATTACGGCGGGGACGTCACCCGGGCGAACCTGCACCCCGCGCGCCGGGCCGCTCTGCTGACCCGGTACCGGCCGCCGTCCGGTACCGAGGCCGACGGGCCTCCGTCCCGGGGCGGTGCTCGTGGGTGAGCACTTCCTCGAAGAACGCACGGTAACCGCGCAGAAGTCGTCCGCGGGATCGCCGGTCGGCAAGGGTTCCGACGGGGATCTGTCAGCTCTGGCCGGATTCCTCGGAGGTGCTCTGCTTGGCGGCGGCGTCCTGATCGGCCGGCCGAGGAGGAGCCGAGCCACCGAGATGCGCGGGCAGCCACCAGTCCGGCTCGCCCGGCGCGGGCCGCGGGTAGCGGCGCTGCGCATCGTCGAGCAGCTCGTTCATCACCTTCTCCAGCAGCGCCGTGCCGTCGCGGCCCTTACCCAGTTCCGTGGGCTGGACGGGTCTGCCTACCGTGATCGAGACGCGGACGCCGATCGCGTCCCGCAGGCTGAAGGGCCGTCCCTTGGTGAAAATGCGCTGGCTGCCCCAGAGAATCACCGGGATCACCGGCACCTTCGTGTGAGCGGCCATCCGGGCCGCCCCGGTCTTGAATGTCGCCAGACAGTAACTCGGACTGATCGTCGCCTCGGGGAAGACGCCCACGAGTTCCCCGGCTCGCAGTGCGTCGAGGGCGTGGCGCAGAGACGCCGCGCCGGCCTCCCGGTCGACCGGGATGTGGTGCATGCCGCGCATGAGCGGCCCGCTGATCCGGTGGTCGAAGACTGCCTTCTTGGCCATGAACCGGACCAGCCGACGCTCCGCGATCCAGAACGGCAGACCCGCGAGCGCGAAGTCCAGGTACGAGACGTGATTGATCAGGACGATGCCGCCCCCCGATGCCGGGATGTTCTCCGTGCCCTGGATGTCAAGACGCAGGCGCAGTGCGCCGAAAAGTCCCCGCACCATGCTGACCACCGGCCGGTAGACGTACTCCGCCACGACGGGCCACTCCTCGATGTTCCTCGCGGTCTCACCGGTGTGCCGAATGCGACACGACCTTACCCCCACCCCCTGACACCGGTCGTCGTGGATGTCCGGCGATACCGCGGTCCGGTTTCACCGGAAGGCGACGTCGCGTGCGGGCGGGGGGCAGGATCGATGATGTTCGTATCAGACGTCTGTGGAGGAGCGGGACCAACCGCGCGGATGAGGGAGAGAGAACGGAAATGGAGATTCTGCGCCGGGGCATCGCGGCGCAGCCGGCGCCGCCGCAGTGGGTGCTCGTCGTTGCCGCGATTCTGGCGGCCCTGACGGTACTCGGCGACCGCCTATGGCCGATATCTAGACATGTGATAACAATTGCACACGAAGGTGGACATGCCCTGGCCGCGGTCGCGACCGGGCGCCGCCTGGCTGGCGTTCGGCTGCATTCGGACACCTCCGGAGTGACCGTGTCCTCCGGGCGGCCGACCGGTGCGGGTGTCGTCGTGACCGTCGCCGCCGGCTACACGGCACCGTCCCTGCTCGGTCTCGGAGCTGCGGGCCTGCTGGCCACCGGCCGGACGAGTCTGCTGCTGCAGTTGTGCGTGGCGCTGTTGCTGGCGATGCTGCTCGTGATCCGCAACGGTTTCGGGGCCCTGTCCGTGCTGGGGAGTACCGCGGGAATCCTGGCGGTCTCCTGGTTCGCGCCGCAGAGCGTGCGCGCCGGATTCGCCGCGTACATTGCGTGCTTCCTGCTGCTGGGCGCGATCCGCCCGGTGATCGAGGTGCAGCGGGGGCGCCGTCGGCGCCGGGCCGGGGATTCCGATCCGGATCAGCTCGCACGGCCGACCGGACTGCCCCCGACGCTCTGGGTCGGGTTCTTCGGCCTGGTCAATCTCGGCGCGCTGGCCGGTGGCCTCGCCGCGCTGTTCGGGTGACTTTCGCGTTCGGGCGACCCTCGCGTTCGGGCGACCTCCGCGCGGAACCTGCGACCTGTCGGACCCGGGTGCCACACTGGCGCCATGTGCGGTCGGTACACCCAGAAGCTGAAGACCGACGACCTCGCCGCGGCGATGTCCGCTCACGACGAGACTGCCGGCGCGGTGACGGAGAACTACAACGTGGCGCCCACCTCGACGATGCCGATCGTCGTCGCCGAGCCGCGTGAGCTCCCGGACGGCGCTCTTCGGGGTGAGGCGCACCTCCCTCCGGCCGGGAAGCCGCCTCCGGCCGGCCGGACCGAGCGGGTCCTTCGCCTCGCGACCTGGGGGCTGGTGCCGTCCTGGGCCAAGGACCGGACGATCGGCGCAAAGATGATCAATGCGCGGTCGGAGACGGCGGCGACCAAGCCGGCGTTCCGGTCGGCCTTCGCCGCACGGCGCTGCCTCGTCCCGGCGACCGGGTTCTACGAGTGGTTCCATCCGGGTGGCGGCTCGCGGCGGGGGCAACCCTTCTACATCCGTCCCGCGGGCCATCCCGCAACCGGCGGGATCTTCGCGTTCGCGGGTCTCTACGAGGTCTGGCGCCGGGGTGAGGCCCCGCTGGTGACCTTCACGATCCTCACGACCGGAGCCGCCGCGGGGCTGGAGTTCCTGCACGACCGCTCGCCGGTGATCCTGCCCGAGGCCGCCTGGGATCGCTGGATGGATCCCTCGGTCCGCGATCCCGCCGCGTTCGCCTCGCTGCTGCGGCCGGCGCCGGCCGGGGTGGTCGCGGCGCATCCGGTCGCAGCCGAGGTGGGCAGTGTCCGGAACAAGGGTCGTCATCTCATCGATCCCGTCGAGATCGATCCGGTGGTCGCCGCGGCCGTCGCGCAGGCGGGCGGGCGGGCGGCTCTCGCGGTGGACCCGGAGCGGTCCGGTGGTTCCGTCGGCGGTGGTGCCGGTTCGTCCGCGCGGGTGGGCGGCACCGTCGATCTGTCGTTGTTCGGTATCGACCCGGTTGATACCCCCGTCAATGCCCCGGGCAAAGGCACTGCCGCCGGGCCGGGAGGCGGGTGACCCGGCGGGCGCGCTCGGCAATCGCGGGTTGATCCGCCGGAAATCCGGAGAACGGATGGTCGCCGGAGGTCAGGAGTGACCGCGCGGGCGAAGCGCGAGCCCGAGCGCGATCTCGGTGACGCCGGTGACGATCAGTTGGATTCCGAAGATCACCGCTAGTGCCATGATCGTCGCTCCCGGCCAGGTCAGCGCCAGTACGCCGAGGACGATACTGAGCGCGGCCAGGATGAGCGGACCGGCGATGCCGCGACCGGTCCCGTGCGAGGATCTGCTCGCCCAGGTCACCAGGGCCCGGACGACCCCGGTGATGATCAGTATCGCGCCGACGAGCAGCGCGACGACTCGGAGGGTGGCTCCCGGCCACAGCAGCACGATGACGCCGCCGACCGCAAGCATGATCCCAAACAGGGCAGTCCCCGCGGTGTTCTCTGACCGGACCGCGGCGATCGTCTCGCTGATGCCGGAGAGCACGAGTGCCACTCCGGCGAGGACCGCCAGTGTGCCGGCGGTCGCGAAGGGGTTCGTGATCAGTAGAAGTCCCAGTACGGTGACCGCCGCACCGAGCAGGAGCAACGCCGGCCACAGCGCGCTGGGGGCTTGCTGACGTCGGTGCTGCCGGTAGATCGTGGCCATCGAGGCACCTCCCCGGGTCGGGGCTCCGCCCGGAAATGCGCGGGCCGCTCTCGTCAGAAGGTCTCTACCCGGTTCTGGTGAGCCGCTACCGCGACTCATACTCCCGGCCGGCTGCCGGCGGGGTTGGTGCGCCGTGGAGGGTTCGAGCGGTCGGATCCGTTTCGGAGGCGTGCCCTCCAGGGAGTCGGACCGACCGCCACGCCGTGATCAGCTATCGGAGATACTGATCGCCTCGGTTGGGCAGGAGTCGACAGCCTCCTGGATGTCGTCCCACCTGGCGTCGTCGGGTTCCTCGTCGAGGAGGTAGAGGAAGCCGTCGTCGCGGATCTCGAACACGTCCGGGAGGAGACGGACACAGGTTCCGCTGCTCGCGCAGCGGTCGTAGTCGACAGTCACGCGCATCGGCGCACCTCCCAGTGGTGCTCCCACAATCAGTGTCGAGCGGACCTTACCGCCGAGCCCATGGCTGCGACAGAACCGGGACCCCGGCAGGCCACTGGGCGGGGGCTGTGGACGACGGGCGGCTGTCCACAGGACGGCGGCAAGCGGAGCGGGAGCCGCCGTGATCGATCTACGGTCCAGCCATGGTCGAATCCACCCCTGGTCCCGGGTACCCGCCGCCGCGCTTCCCCGTCCGCGCATTTCCGTCTGAACCGTCCGTTTCATCGCGATGGCCATCGCTGGACCTGCTGCCGTCGGACGACGCCACCGTGCCGCTGCGTCCGCCGGACCCACCAGTAGACGGCTCGGCTGGTGGATCCCGCCGCGTTCGCGACGCCACGTTCACCAAAGACGAGCAGGAGATCGGTGGCGACGAGTCCGACCTGGTCGGGATTCGCGAGGGCGTGTTCCTCGATGAGGACCGGGCCGCCGACGGATGGGCCGCGGACGAGCTTGCGGCGGACGGAGCCGATCTTGGTCGGCCGGTCGCCGGTCGAACGGATCGGCGCCGCCCGCTCCATCCCCGCCCGTTCCACCCCCATCCAGTCCACCCCCGTCCGGGGCGCGAGATGGACGATGGCGAGGACGAAGGCGGCCGGGGACCTGATCGCGGGCCATCGGCCGGCCGGACGGCGCCGGGAGTTCCGCGGGGCGATCTGGTCGGCGTCATCCGCAGGCGGCTTCCAGCTACGCTGCATGGCATCGTGGTGGCGCCGGCAGCCCGGGCCGCCCTCGTTCTCGCGTTGGTCGCCCTCGCCGCCGCGCTCATGACCGCCTGGTTCTCCTGGCAGCACCGCCCGGTACCGCTCGCCTCCTCCGAGGTCGGTACCCTCCGGACGGGGGAGTCGGCGGCGGCTGGCAACGCCCGGTCGGACCACTCGGACCACGGGGCCACCGGTCCCACCTCCGCCACGGATACGAACGTGGCCTCGGCACCGACGACCAGGGCCGCCCGCACCGGGGCGAGCGGCGAGGTGGTGGTCGACGTCGCCGGCCGGGTGGCCCGGCCGGGTGTCGTCCGGCTCCCGGCGGGCGCGCGTGTGGTGGATGCGATCGAACGCGCCGGGGGATCGCTCCCGGGCACCGACACGACCGGCCTTGCCCTGGCCCGGATGTTGGTCGACGGGGAACAGGTCCTCGTCGATGGCAGGCCCGGCCCGGCGCCGCCTGGGCAACCCGCAGGTACCGGCCTCGGGCCCGTCGGCGGGAGCACCGCGAGCGCCGCCGGTTCCACCGCGGCGACCGGTCCGATCGACCTGAACGCCGCGACCGCCGAGCAGCTTGACGGTCTGCCCGGGGTGGGGCCCGTGCTGGCTCGCCGCATCGTCGAGTGGCGCACGGCGCACGGGCCCTTCCGGTCGCCCGAGCAGCTCGCGGAGGTGACCGGAGTCGGCGACAAGCGGCTGGCCGATCTGCTGCCATTGCTGAAGGTTTGACGCTCCGGTGGTCGACGTCGGGATGGAGACGGGACTCGCGCTGCCGGAACGGCCGTCTGGGGCTTCCCGTCCGATGGACGCCCGGCTGGTGGGCCCGGCGGTTGCCGGCACCTGGCCGCCGTCCGTTCCGTTGCTGGGCGCCGCCGGTGCGGTGCTTGTCGCGGCTCCGGTGTTCCTGCTGGTCCGGGTCCGCCCGCGGGGCGCTCGGCCGACTCGCCCAGGACCGGGCGGCGATCGGGCCGAGGTGGCTACGGGCGGGTCCCGTCCGTCGCAGTCGCAGTCGCAGTCGCCGCTGTCGCTGTCGCTGTCGCCGTCGCCGTTGCCGTCGCAGCCGCGTAGCGCGCCGCTCACCCGGGGCGTCGGGCGGCGCTCCGCCGTCGCCGTCGTCGTTCTCACGGCCCTCGTCTTTCTGGCCGCCGGGTTTTTCGCGGGTGGACTGGCGGCTCGTCCACGTGACAGCGGCCCGCTCGCCGATCTGGTCCGGCATGGCCGTCTGGTCACAGCCGAGGTCGTCGTCACCGACGATCCCCGCGCCACCTCCTCGTCCACCGCGGTCCGGACGGGAACCGGGCCCGGAGCCGGAGAGGGTGCCGGGGAGGGGGCTGGCGGCGCCGATCGCGTGACCTTCGTGATCTCCGTCCGGGCGGAGCGCCTCACCGCGCCCCCGGCGGATCTGCGGGTCCGGGCCCCGATGGTCCTGCTCGCGCGGGGCGGCGGTTGGGGCGCTCTGCTGCCCAGCCAGCACCTGGTCGTCTCCGGCAGGCTCGCCGAACCTCGGGTCGGTGACACCGTGGCCGCCGTTCTGTTCGCCAACGGCCCACCGCGGACCCGCGGCGGGCCGACCATGATCCAACGAATCGCCGGGGGGCTACGGGCCGGGCTGCGTCGAGCCGCTGGGGGACTGCCCGAACCGCGTCGCGGGCTGCTACCCGGCCTCGTGGTCGGCGACGTCTCCGGGCTCGACGACGCGGTGCGCGCGGACTTCCGCGCCGCCGGAATGTCCCATCTGACGGCCGTGTCCGGTAGCAACGTCGCCATCGTGACGGCCTCGGCGCTCTACCTCATGGGATGGACCGGGCGTGGGTCACGGTCGCGCGCCGCGGTGGGAGCCCTCGCCCTCGTCGGGTTCGTCGTGCTCGCCCGGCCCTCGGCCAGCGTGCTGCGTGCCGGGGCGATGGGTCTGGTCGGCCTGCTCGGGCTCGCCATTGGCCGTCCCAGGGCGGTGCTGCCCTCCCTGGCGGCGAGCGTGATCGTCTTAGTCCTGGTGGATCCCGCGCTCGCCCTCTCGGTCGGCTTCGCGCTGTCCGTCCTCGCCACGGCCGGAATGATCGTTTTTGCGCCGGGCTGGCGGGACGCGCTCGCTCGGCGGCTGCCGGCGCGGATCGCCGAGGTGCTCGCCGTCGCGGCCGCCGCCCAGCTGGCGTGCACCCCGGTGTTGGCCTGGACCGGTGGGGGGCTGAGCCTCGTGGCGGTGCCAGCGAACGTCTTGGCCGTGCCCGCCGTCGCACCGGCGACCGTGCTGGGGGTACTGACGCTGGTCGTGGCGGCGGTGTCGCCGTCAGCAGCCGGGCTGCTCGCGCACCTCGCCGATCTGCCGTGCTGGTGGCTGGTGACGGTCGCCGGCCGGTGCGCCGATCTTCCTGCCGCGACGCTGCCGTGGCCCACGGGGGTGATGGGAGCGGGCGCGGTCGCCGGTGTCGCCGGGCTTGTGGTGGCGACGCTGCGGAGGCGGGTGCCGGGATCTG
>NZ_CDWTMG010000166.1:0-10788 GCF_977945845.1 Frankia sp. CcMO1 | reverse complement strand
CGGCGGCGATGCGGAACTCAACGCGTCATCGAGTGGAACATGGGGTACCGCGAAAGCCCCGGGGCGTAGCCGAATCGGGGACGGCGGTGGACCCCGATGAAGCCAAGCGCGGTGGGGTTCATCACGGACAGTGCTGATGCGCTGGGTAACTCCTCCGGGGGGTCCGGACCGGGCGCGCCGGAACCAGGTGCGCCCGGATGCAGAAGGTCAACGCGGTGGGCCCGGAGAATGAAACCCGAGGTCGCGGGGCCGAGATCGGGCGCCAAGGGGATCCGGCGCGCGGCCCGGCGCCCAGTCGGGGTGGCCCGGAGGTACCGATCCGAATGCGGTGGGCCGGATGGGCCGGACGGGCCGGCCTGGAGGTGATGGCCCCAACGCGGTGGGCTCCATCGCGCGGGCCCCACCTTCCGGGCCCCACCTTCCGGACCCGCTACCCGGGGCTCCGCGCCGGGTGGGCCCCGCGGGGGTCCGGTCCGGCACCGGGGAGCCCGCAGGTGGCTCCGTCGGCGCAGGGGAGGCCCCGAATGGCCCGGATGCCCGGGCAATCCGGGCAATCCCGGGGCCGGGCGCTCCGGGGCCTGGGTGAGTCGGTCAGCCCGAGATCGGCCGCTCGTCCTGCTCGGTGCTGGCCACGATCCTGGTGCCGGCCACGATCGCCTCGGGCCCGTTCAGGCCGGCCTCGCCGGCGCGCAGCCCGAATCGCCTGATCGCGTCCCCGACCGTGGTGGCCTTGACCTCACCGGCCCGGACGAGGGCTTCCAGGGTCGCGACGACGATCGACTCGGCGTCGACCTTGAAGTGCCGGCGCAGGGCGGCCCGGGTGTCGGAGTGGCCGTACCCGTCAGTGCCCAGCGAGGTGAACGGCTGCGGAACCCACCGGGAGATCTGGTCGGGCACCGCGCGCATCCAGTCGGAGACCGCCACGACCGGGCCGGCGGCCCCTTCGAGAGCGCGGGTCACGTACGGCACGGCATCGTCGGCCTCGGGGTTGAGCAGGTTGGCACGGTCGCAGTCGAGCGCCTCCCGCCGAAGCTCGTTCCACGAGGTCACCGACCACAGGTCGGCGGCGACCCCGAAGTCGGCGGCAAGGATCTCCTGCGCCGCCAGCGCCCAGTGGATGGAAGTCCCGCTGGCCAGCAGTTGGGCCCGCGGCGGGGAGTCCACGCCGGCCCCCGCCGCCGGAAGCCCGCGGACCAGGCCCTCGGCCGAGCGGAACCGGTACATTCCGGAGATGATCTGCGCCGGGTCGAGACCCGCGGGCTCGGCCGGCTGCGGCACCGGCTCGTTGTAGACGGTGAGGTAGTAGAAGACGTTGTCGTCCCGCTCGCCGTACATTCGGTCGAGCGCCTCCCGGACGATGTGCGTCACCTCGAAGGCGAAGGCGGGGTCGTAGGCCACGCAGGCCGGGTTAGTCGAGGCCAGGAGCAGGGAGTGGCCGTCCTGGTGCTGCAGGCCCTCGCCGTTGAGGGTGGTCCGACCGGCGGTCGCCCCGAGCAGGAACCCGCGGCCGAGCTGGTCGCCGAGCGCCCACATCTGGTCGCCGGTGCGCTGGAAGCCGAACATCGAGTAAAAGACGTAGACCGGGATCATGTACTGCGCGTGGGTGGCGTACGCTGTGCCGGCGGCGATCACCGAGCCCATCGACCCGGCCTCGCTGATGCCCTCGTGCAGTATCTGACCGGTCTCGGACTCCTGGTAGGACAGCAGCAGTTCGCGGTCGACGGCCTCGTATCGCTGCCCGTGCGGCGAGTAGATCTTCGCCGTCGGGAACATCGCGTCCATGCCGAAGGTGCGGGCCTCGTCGGGGATGACCGGCACGAAACGCGCGCCCATCTCCTTGGTCTTCATGAGGTCCTTCAGCAGCCGGACGAAGGCCATCGTCGTGGCGACGGGCTGTTTGCCGGAGCCCTTCCGGAGCTCGTCGAAGATCTTCGCTGGCGGCTGGGGGAGCGGCTTGGCCCGCACGACCCGCCGCGGGATCGACCCGCCGAGTGCGGCCCGGCGTTCCCGCATGTACGCGATTTCCTCGGAGTCCGGCCCGGGGTGGCAGTAGGGCGGCAGGTCACCTGACAGCGCCGAGTCCGGGATCGCCAGATAGAGCCGGTCGCGGAACTCCTTGAGCTCGCTCTTGGTCAGCTTCTTCATCTGGTGGGTGGCGTTGCGGGCCTCGAAGTCCTTGCCCAGGGTCCAGCCCTTGATGGTGTGCGCGAGGATGACCGTGGGCTGGCCCGCGTGCTCGGTCGCCGCCTTGTAGGCCGCGTAGAGCTTGCGGTAGTCGTGGCCACCGCGGGAGAGCTTGCGCAGATCGTCGTCGGAGAGGTCCGCGACCATCCGGCGCAGCCGGGCGTCCGAGCCGAAGAAGTGCTCCCGGATGTATTCGCCCGACGACGTCGAGTAGGTCTGGAACTGCCCGTCCGGCGTGGTGTTCATGCGGTTTACCAGCACGCCGTCGGTGTCCTTGGCCAGCAGCGGGTCCCAGTCGCGGCCCCAGACCACCTTGATGACGTTCCAGCCGGCGCCCCGGAACAGCGACTCCAGCTCCTGCATGATCTTTCCGTTGCCGCGGACCGGGCCGTCGAGGCGCTGCAGGTTGCAGTTGACCACGAAGATGAGGTTGTCGAGCTCCTCGCGGGCGGCCACGCCCAGCGCGCCGATCGACTCCGGCTCGTCCATCTCGCCGTCGCCGAGGAACGCCCACACCCGGCTGTTCGAGGTGTCCTTGATCTGGCGGTTGAGCAGGTAGCGGTTGAACCGGGCCTGATAGATGGCGTTGATCGGCCCGATCCCCATCGAAACCGTGGGAAACTCCCAGAAATCAGGCATAAGCCGCGGGTGGGGGTAGGACGACAGGCCGCCCGACTCGCCCTCGCGCCGGAAGGCGTCGAGCTGCTTCTCCGTCAGCCGGCCTTCCAGGAAGGCGCGGGCGTAGATGCCCGGGGACGCGTGACCCTGAATAAAGATCTGGTCACCCGAGGCGCTTCCCGGCGAGGAACTGAGATGGTCCTTGCCGCGGAAGAAATGGTTGAAGCCCACCTCGTAGAGGCTCGCGCTCGAGGCGTAGGTCGCGATGTGACCGCCGACATTGAACTCGGGGCGGTTGGCGCGGCTCACCATGATGGCCGCGTTCCACCGGATATAGGCCCGGATGCGGCGTTCGATGTGCTCGTCGCCGGGGAACCAGGGCTCCTGCTCCGGGCTGATGGTGTTGATGTAGTCGGTGCTGGTGAGACCGGGAACACCGACCGCCTTCTCCCGGGCCCGTTCGAGGAGCTTCAGCATGATGAAGCGGGCCCGGCCGCGGCCGGACTCCTCGATGACGGCGTCGAGTGACTCCAGCCACTCGCTGGTTTCGGAGGGATCGATGTCCGGCAGCTGACTCGGTAGCCCGTCGGTGATGACCGAGAACTTCCGGGTTGTGTCCTGCGTCACGCCTTCTCCTGCTCCTCGAGCTTCCCGGGGCCGTCGCGATCATGCGAAAAGGTCCTGATCGTACGATCGCCGGCCTAGTTGTCCCTTTTGCAACGCACCGGGTGGGAACATGCATGATCAATGCGCCGCCGCATCCCGGCCGCTCGCTCATCCCATACGATGCCTGAACTCTGGGTGATCGACCGACCCTTGACGGCCGAGGGGGGAGGTTACCCGGAGAACGGGTATGTCATGGACCATCGTGCTCCATCGCGGCGGCCTCGTCACGTACGTCTTGGTTACTTCCGGGTCGAGACCTGGGCGATGTGCGTTGCGTTGTTGGCCTGTCGTCCGTAGTGCGGCCGATGCCGGGCCCCGCGGTGGTGGACAATCACCCTGATGGCGACCCGGATGAAGACGACGACGCTGTCCGTGCGCACCGGCCGGCGAGAAAGTATGGTGGATCTCACACCTGATGCGCGGCGGTTCCTTGCCGGTTCCAGCGACGGGTTGCTGTCGGTCTTCGTGCCGCATGCCACGGCCGGCGTGGCCATCCTCGAGTTGGGTTCCGATAGTGATATCGACCTGCTCGCGGCGCTCGCGGATCTGCTCCCCGCCGACGGCAGATGGCGCCACGCGCATGGAACGTTCGGTCACGGCCGCTCGCATGTGATGCCGGCCATCATCCCGCCCTCGTTGACGGTGCCGGTGATCGACGGCCGCCTCGCGCTCGGGGTCTGGCAGTCCATTGCGCTGGTGGACCTCAACGTGGACAACCCCGATCGAACGGTCCGGCTGTCGTTCCTGGCGGGATGATTCCGCTCTCTCCGGGGTACTGGCGGGGAGTCACACCAGGCTGACCACGCCGTCGCTTGTCCACAACCGACGGCGTGGCACTTGCGCAGTCACCGGAAGGTCCGGTGGACTAGGTCGAGGCGCACCAGCCGATGAGGATCATCGTTGGATGCGTCCACCGAGACGGGACGCCCTCGCGGTTACGCGGAGCGTCAACATACGAGCAGGAGGTAGTGGAGGGTGAGTCCGACCGCGGCGAACGCCGAGGGTCAGCGCCGAGCGGAGCGGCTGGGAGTCTCCGCCGGGACCCAGGTGCAGTCGCTCAACGAGGACGACGACATCGCCCAGGACCTGCTGGACGCCGTCACGAGCGCCAGCGGGACCGAGCTTGTCCCCGAGGACTCCGACGACGTCGTCGACATCGTCCTGCTGTGGTGGCGGGAGGATGACGGGGACCTGGCGAACGCCCTCATCGACGCACGGCGGCAGCTGTCCGACGACGGCGTGATCTGGCTGCTGACGCCCAAGGCCGGGCGTGCCGGCCATGTCGAGCCGAGTGACGTGCTGGACGCGGTGCCCACCGCGGGTCTCGTCCAGACCAGCACGTTGAGCGTCGCCCAGGAGTGGTCCGGCCAGCGGCTGGCGGCGCCGAAGTCGCAGCGGGTGCGCCACCGCTGACCTAAGGTGCCCGGTCCGGCCGGCCCGGCCGGGCATGGGTCGGTCCGGTCCGGTTCGCTCGGTTTCGGGGTCCGGGTCGAGGCGGGCGTGCACCGCCGTGCTCGCGTGCCTCGGGGACGGATGCGGGGTGTATGGGCGCCTCCGGCCGCCGCGGGCGGCGCTCGGGGTGGGCCGGGCGGCGGGCGGTCACTGGTAGAGCGGTTACCGGTAGAGCGGCACCTGCTGGCCCTCGACCGCCCCGGGGTAGCGGTCCCAGATGCGGTTGATTCCGAACTGCAGGACCAACGCGCCGCCGCCGATGAGGAAGAGAGCGAAGGCCAGGACCGGATTCGTCTCGGCTACCCCGGCCGCACGCTGGGCGCTACGGACGCGGGTGCCGAGCCGCCAGGCCGCGACGAACGGTGGGAAGATGATCATCCAGCCGATCAGGAAGGCCAGCAGCGACAGCGTCGGGTTCACCTCGATGCGCCGGTCATACTCGGCGAGCTCTTTGTTCGTCCGGTAGATCCAGACGAACGGGTAGACACCCAGGGTGATCAGAGGAATGCCCAGCCACACCGCGAAGGGGTTGCGCCTCCTCCCGAGTAGGCCGGACCCCTGGAACGTGTCGGGGGAGCCAGGTGGTCCGGCCAGGCCCGGTGTCCCATAGTCGGGGGTGGCGGGGTAGCCTTGCTGCGGTTCGTGGCCGGTCAGAGACTCACGAAACGCATAGATCGGAAATCCGCCGGTGGATGTGCCCGGTCCGTCGATCGGGTGAGGTTCCTGGGCGGGGTATCCGTGCGGGGTGGAACTCTGATTGGTCAAAGTGGCCCTGTCCTCATCGGTGTCCATACCAGTGGCGGCCGCGGGGCACGGCACCATGCCCCCACGCATGTCCGGCCGGTGCGGTTCCCGCGTCGATCGGCCAGGCTAGGGCACTCTGGCCTCGAAAACCCGCACACCCGCCGCATCGGGGTCACCGGACCGGGAAGGACACCTTCCATCCCGGTCTGATCGCCGTGATCTGATTGCCGAGCACGCGGGTGAACATCCAGGTCGGGTGCGGTTCCAGGCGATATGGCGGAGATCCGGAAGGTCGTGTAGGGCACGCCGCGGATGGGCGGCCAGCTTCGAGGTAGCCGGCAATGGCATGCTGGATCGGGACATCCGTGCCGATCGGTGAGTACCCTCGCCGGATTTGGCGCGGGGCCCGTCGCCGTAGTGATCATCTGTTGTGGTCACCGGTCCCTGATCAGTTCCCCACCGTTGTGGAGAGGAAGAGCCCATGGCCGTCGAGGTTGGCTCCGTCGCCCCGGACTTCTCACTGAAGGACCAGAACAACGAGGTTGTCACGCTGTCCGAGTTCCAGGGTAAGCGCAACGTGGTCCTGCTGTTCTACCCGTTGACCTTCACCGGCGTCTGCCAAGGCGAGCTGTGCTCCGTGCGGGACGATCTCGCTTCGTTCCAGAACGACGACGTCCAGGTGCTGGCCGTGTCGGTCGACTCGCCGTTCGCCCACAAGGTCTGGGCCGACCAGCAGGGCTACGAGTTCCCGCTGCTCGCCGACTTCTGGCCGCACGGCGCCGTCGCGAGCGCGTACGGCGTCTTCAACGCGGAGCGGGGCATCTCTCTGCGGGGCACCTTCGTCATCGACAAGGAGGGTGTCGTCCGCTGGAAGGTCGTCAACAACATCCCCGACGCGCGGGACCAGGCCGAGTACCTCAAGGCGCTCGCCATCCTCTAAGATCGTCCTTGCGGGAGCCGGCCTGCGTCTGGGGAGTCGTGGAGGGCCGGCTCCCGCCGGGGCTCGCCGCTGCGTAGTCTTAGTTGACCTCGTCATCTCCCGGGCGCGTAGCTCAGCGGGAGAGCGCTCGCCTTACAAGCGAGTGGTCGCAGGTTCGATCCCTGCCGCGCCCACGGGCTGGTCTTTCATGCTTGCTTCCCTTCGGGAAGCTTCGCCGCCAGCCGCGATGTCTGCTGGGGCCGAGCCCCCCCATGCCCCCCATGGCGGCAATCGGGGCGCTCGAAAGCCGTGAATCGCCGCGGGTGTAGCAACGGGTGTAGCAACGCGCCCGGGGCCACCGTGGGGGAGTGGTCCGGTCAGGCGCCGCTCGGGTGGTCGTCGAGACGGGTGAACGCGGCGCGCTTGTCCGCCACCTCGCCGCGAATGGGCGGTATGAGATCAGCGTGAGCGGACGGCCGTAGCTGGTCGCGTAGACACCGATCCGCACCGCGAAACCGTTGCAGTCCTTGCAGAGCTGGAGCCAGACCGTCACCGGTCGAGGCCGTCGATGGCGTGTGCGCGGATCGCGGCGAGGATCTGATCCCAGATCGTGGCGGGCAGGCGGATGTCCCGGAGGCCCAGCTAGCTGTAGCGCAGGTCAACGTGGCCGTCCGCGTGGCGGACCAGGCCGCCGGCGACCGCCCACTCCGTCCACTCGGCGGTCAGCGTGGTGAACGTGGCCACGCGGGCCTCTTGGACGAGGCCGGACCAGATGACGCCGGGCATCCGGAGCTCGTGGACCTCGCCGGCATACCGGTACTGGATGACGGCTTCCGCGCCGTCGCGGGCGAATTGGGCCGCGGGGGCGCAGGCCGCCCGGCGCCAGTCCAACGGTGTGCCCACCGGGGTGCCGGGGTCGGTTCACCCCATGCGTCTGTCTCCTCGCGTGTGATGGAGCCTCCCCACCCGCGAGCCGGCACCCCGGGGACGAGCCGGGGCGGAGGGACTTCGCGGGCGGGGAGGGATGGAGGGGGCCGCCGGCATCATTGGCGGCGGCCCCGGTCTGGGGATGGGCGGGGGCTGTGGTGCCTCCCCGCCTGCGACCGTGCTCACGGAGTGCCCTGACGAAGGGCGTGCAGGCGGGGAGGGATCAGGTGGGGCCGCCTCGGGGAAGGGACGGCCCCGGTCTCAGGGGCCGTTGACACGGCGAAGCGGAACGACCCGGTAGCCGACGATGTCGGGCAAGGTCTGGGCGTGCTCGTCGGCGAGCCGGGCCGTGGGCCAGCCGGTCAGGGTTTCGACCGGACGCCCATCGGCGTCGAGCACGGAGATCGAATAGTTCGCCGGTGTGTCCCGCACGGGAATCCAGTTCGCTCCGGGCCGGCGGGTCGGCAGGGCCCGGGAGGGGGAGGGTGCCCGCGAGCGGTGGGGCCCGCTTCTCCTCCCGGTATAGGTGGCCGCCTTCCACCCGCCCGGCGATCCGCAGGGAGAACCCGTCAGCGTCACGAATCCTCCCTGGCCTCCGGATGCCGGCCGGCACATCCGCCGGTAAGGACATGACACACTGCGTACCAGATCTGCTGCAGAATGCAGCCGTTTCTTCATGCATGCAGATGACGGCCATGACAGGGCATCGCTTGACAGGAGGACAAGGCGATGGATCCTCAGAGACAAGCACGGTCACAGTTCGTGACGTATCTTCGAGGCTTGATCGCAGATCGACAGAACGATCACAGTAAGTTGCACCGGAAGACGGGGATCCCGCGCCAAGTAATCGGCGACGCGGCGAACGGCCACCAGCTACCGTCACCCAGAGTCGTCGCAGACCTCAACCGGGAGCTGAAGTCCGACGGCGAACTGATCCGCCTGTGGAAGGAAGCGAAGCTCGAAAAGACAGCAGAAGATCTTGAATACGCCCTGCCGGGACCCGCAGGGTCGACCCGGGAGGCCTTGACAATAGCCGATCATCCTTACCTGGCTGCGCGACTCGCCGCCTACGAAGTTCGAGGACTGGTCGCGCTCGGAGACGAAGCCGGCGCACGAAAAGCGCTCGCGCTCATGCATGACCACGTCGTGGCCAGTCCCCCGCTACCCGGAGCATCACCGTTCGGACCCGCCCACGCCGACCAGTCGACAGCGCGGACTCTCGCCCCTCTCCGGCATGGCGAGGCGGCCGAGGCGATGGCGCGCGCATCGGTCGACGCCTACCAACGAACCGGTGGTGGATTCGAAGACCTCGGGAACGCCATGCTCAACCTCTCCCTGGCGCTGCTACTTCGATCCAAACCCGAGCCGGAGGAGGCTGCTCGGCACGCATCGGAAGTGGTCTCGATGTTGAACGCCATCCCGACCTACAGTGTCACAGCCAAGGCCGGAGATATCAGCAAGCATCTTGATCCGTTCGCTGAACTACCCCCAGTCAAAGATCTACGCGAACAGCTCGGCGCCCGCCCACGGCTCGCCCTCACCCAGTGACCGCACCCGAGATCCCCATCGTTGTCACGGAACGGCTCATCCTTCGCGGCTGGTTCGACGCCGTCATCGACCCGTACGCGGCGATGACGCCGACCCCGAGACCATGCACTATCTCGATGGTCCGTGCGGGCGGGAGGGGACAGTCCGACTGATCGAACGGACCCGGGCGCTATGGGAGCGACGCGGACATGGTATGTGGGCCATGACCGACCGCCATACCAACGAGTTCATAGGCCGGGCAGGAACCTTCTACGCCGAGGGCTGGCTCGCCGTCGAGGTCGCTGTCTCTATCCGCCGGGACCGCTGGGGGCAGGGACTTGGCACAGAAGCGATCACAGCATCGCTCAACTTCGGCTTTGATCGGCTGGATGTCGACGAGCTGATCACTGTCACACACCAGGAGAACGCGGGGATGAACGCGATCGCGCGCAAGCTTGGGATGACCTTCCGGGAGGTGGCTGACGTCGGCCCATGGAGGGCGAACAACGTCTATGCGATCAGCCGAGCCGAGTGGAACACCCGGCGTGGGGCAACCTCCAGAGCCTGAGCTGCCGGGCACCCATACCGGAGCCCACGCGAAGGATACGGCGCGGCCGCGCCGGCCGGGCCATCCTGACGGCATGGACGAGGCGCCTGGCAGACCGTGGCCCAACCCGGTAATCGTGCTGCGCTGCAAGAAGCATCGGCGGCCACCGCCACGGTGGGGTGTCCGGCTCACGTTCCGGCCGGTGTCATCCTCCAGGGACTGCCCGGACTGTCGATCGGTGGGCCCGAAGGACTCGTAACGGACGGTTCCCGGATCCGAGAAACACGCAAGAGCCCATCCGCGGGATACCCGCCCAGCGCGTACCCCGCGATTCGGTCCAGTGATGCCTTCGATGCCCTGTGCGCCGCGTTGTCGGGGGGTGACGCCCATTCCCCGATGCTGTCTCAACGGGGATTGGTCATGTCGTACTACGACGATCAAAGGCACCACAGCTACCACGACGGCAGAAGCCAGGGCTACCAGCAGCCTCACCCGGGCGGAGATGGGCCGACCCGCGGCTACGGACCCCCGATGCCGCCACCGCGGCAGGGTCGCGACTGGAAGAAGATCGGCATTATCGGCGGTGTCGCCGTGGTCGCGCTTCTTATCGTCGCCGCGATCGCGAGCCCCAGCTCCACGACCGGCCACCCCGACGGCCGCGACCACCGCCGTCCCGGCGGCGACGACAACGGCCATTACGGTCCCCGGCACGGAAGGGGGTATCCCTACCACTGCCGCGCCTGCCGCAACCCAGCCGACGGTCCCCGCGGTGAAGGCGGTCCCTAATGTTGTCGGCATGAACCTGCAAAGCGCGCAGGAGCTTCTTTTCCCGCCCTTGCGGTCGACTTCAATCGACGCGACTGGACGGGGACGCCTTCAGATCATCGACTCGCATTGGAAGGTGGTACGGCAGGAGCCGGTAGCGGGCACCGTGGTGCCGTACTTGACCGACATCAAGCTGTACGTGGTCAAAATCGACGGCTCACTGACTTAAGGCCGGTCGCACCGGTGGTACGCCCCTACTCACCGAGGAACGCTGACGCCCCGGTGCAGCCGGGGGAGGTGATCCCCCGGCGTCTTTCTGACGGCGCTATCAGGGCTTACATGTCGGTTCACACGGAGGAGTTCGTCGCCTGTTTCATCCCTGTGATCTTGCATCCGGGTGATCACGAGTACGTGGCGTATGACGGGTCTTCGAAGTTAA
>NZ_CDWTMG010000165.1:0-10808 GCF_977945845.1 Frankia sp. CcMO1 | reverse complement strand
GCCAATAACGACGGCCTTCCGGGTAAGAACATCGCTACAGTTCTCCTCTGCGGTATCGGATCCGTCGCGCCGCTCACCGTCGGTGGCCTCGCTTCGAGCATATCCAGTATTCTCCTGCCGGGCTCCGGCGAAGTCGTCTGTCGGTAATCCAGATTCGTGATCGCGTGGAGCGGTTGTTCGGGTCGGCGGGAGTGGTGACGTAGTCCTTGGGTGATCTTGGTGGTGCCGGCCGGGCGCGGGATACTGATCCATCGCCGCCGTCTCGTCCCCACCGCCGGCGTCCACGCACTGCCGGGCCCGACCTCCGGCCGCCCCCGGAGCCTAATGGCGGTTGATCACGACGGCGGTCGTCGGTGGGCCGCCGGCGAAAGGTGCTGCGGGTACGGTCCGCCGTCGGCGGATCTCCCGGACGCGCCCGTCGTGCGACGTGCCCGGGAGCCGGGTGCTCTACCGTGTACCGGAGGGGTCATAGGCTCATGATCGATCATTGGCCCGCCTACGTTAAGATCGCACCATGGAAAAGGGGAAGCGGGAGACAGTGACGAGATACCGCCGAGTGGTCGTCAAACTGAGCGGTCGCGCGATCGCCGGTTCCGCCGAATTCGGCTTCGATTCCAACGCGCTGGAGCACCTCGCCCGAGAAATCATCGCCGTCCGCCAGTCCGGCGTGGAGGTGGCGATCGTCGTCGGCGGTGGGAACCTCTTCCGTGGTAACCAGTCGGGCCGGTGGGGTATTGACCGGGTCGAAGCCGACAATATCGGCATGTTGAGTACGGTCATCAACAGTCTGTTGCTCCGGGGGAAGCTCACCGCGCTGGGTGAGGACAACCTGCGGGTGATGACGGCGGTTCCCGTTCCGGCGGTGGCCGAGCCCTACATCCGGCTGCGAGCGGTGCACCTGCTGGAGAAGGGGGCGACGGTCATCCTCGCCTGCGGCAACGGCCAGCCCTTCCTCACTACCGACTACCCGGCGGTGCAGCGGGCGCTGGAGCTCAATGCCGACGCGGTGCTGGCCGCCAAGGACGGCGTGGACGGCGTCTACGACAGCGATCCGAAGATCAATCCAGGGGCCAGGCTCTTCTCGCACCTCAGTTATGACGAGGTGATCAGCCGCGGGCTCCGGGTGATGGATCAGTCGGCCTTCATCTTGGCCCGTGACTTCGATATGCCGCTGCATATCTTCGATATCGAGCAGCGGGGCGCGATGACGGCGATCTGCCGTGGTGAGCACCGGGGGACGGTCATCTCCTCGTCGCCGGAGAAGTCCGAAGAGTTCGGGAACGAGGTGCTGGCCAGCCCCGCCGAATCGATGGCCTGATCCCAAAATCGACGGCCTGATCCCGAGGCGCCGGCCACACAATCGATCTCGACGTTGGTCCCGATCTGCCCCCGAGGGGAAGGTCGAGGGAGATCGAATCCGCTTCTCGAAGGACGGGCGCGGTTTGTCTGCACGGCGGCGGACTCACCGCGGGACGCATTACGCCCGTTTCGTGGACGAAGACGACGACTCCTAACCCGGTCCCATAATTCAAGCTTCGTGAAGATACGTTCGTGAAGATACGACTGACCTAGGTTTCCACGGTCGCCGCCGACAGGTCCCCGTCCGCCTGCGCGGCTGATCGTCTCTGTTCCGGACGGCCACCACGCCAGGGATCTTGGACGTCAGTAGGAGCGGGCGATCAGGCAGACGAGGTCGTCGGCGTCGCTGCCGGCCTCGGGGATCCCGCCGTCCGGTGTCTGGAGGCACCGCACGGTGAGCGATTCCTCGGCGAGCTCGGCCTCGCCCTCCTCGCCGACAAGGCGCCAGGGGATCCGGGCGAAGCCGGCCTGGGCGGCCCGGGCGGCCTCGGCAACGGTGGCGACGTCCGTCGTCCGGCTCTCGCGTAGGGCCAGCGCCTCGGCGTACAGGTCGGCCTGCACCTCGTCCAGCAGCACCGGCACCCGCGCGGCGGCCTCGGCCAGCGGCACCGGCACTTTCTCGGAGGTGTCCCGGCGCACCAGGGTGACGTTGCCCGCGGCCAGGTCCCGCGGACCCACCTCGACCCGTACCGGGATGCCCTTGATCTCCGCGTCGGTGACCCGCCGGCCGAAGGACAGCCCGGGACGGGCGTCGACCTGCACCCGAAGACCGGCGTCGGTCAGCGCGGCGGCGATCTGGCGGGCCTTCGTGACGACGGTCTCGTCGTCGCGCACCGGCAGGACCACGACCTGCGTCGGCGCCAACCGGGGCGGGACACGCAGGCCGTTGTCGTCGCCATGCGCCATGATCAGCCCGCCGACCATCCGGGTCGAGCAGCCCCACGACGTCGTCCACGCCAGGTGCCGGGCTCCGTCGGCGCCGAGGAAGTCGATGGTGAAGGCGCGGGCGAAGTTCTGGCCGAGCTCGTGACTGGTCGCCATCTGCAGGGCCTTGCCGTCGCCCATCATGCCCTCGCAGGTCATCGTGTTGGTCGCGCCGGCGAACCGTTCCCGGCGCGTCTTCACTCCGACGAACACCGGGACCGCCAGCACCTGCGTCATGAAGTCGCGGTAGACCTCGAGCGCGATCCGACGGGCGTAGGCCGCGGCATCGGCCTCGTCGGCGTGCGCGGTGTGGCCCTCCTGCCAGAGGAACTCGCTGCTGCGCAGGAACAGCCGGGGACGCAGCTCCCACCGGACCACGTTCGCCCACTGGTTGAGCAGCAGCGGCAGGTCACGGTAGCTCTGGGTCCACTTGGCCAGGTATTCGCCGATCACGGTCTCGCTGGTGGGCCGGACGACTACGGGCTCCTCCAGCTCCTTGCCGCCACCGATGGTGACCACCGCCAGCTCCGGGCTGAAGCCCTCGACGTGCTCGGCCTCCCGGCGCAGGTAGCTCTCGGGGATGAACAGGGGGAAGTAGGCATTGACGGCCCCGGCGGCCTTGATCCGGGAGTCCACCTCGGCCTGCATGCGTTCCCAGATCGCGTAGCCGTACGGTCGGATGACCATCGTCCCGCGGACGGGGCCGTTGTCGGCCAGCTCGGCCTTGGCGAGCACGTCCTGATACCAGCGCGGAAAGTCGGTCGAGCGGGAGGTGAGTACAGCCACCCCGCCACGATATTGCCTCGACCACGGCTCGTGGCCCCGGGGACCGGCACCTGTTGTGTCCCCGCCCCGGCGGGCGCCCCCGGATGCCGCTCGGAAGGCGCCTCGCGCCGGTCGCGGTCGTCTCGGCTGACGGCCCGTCGCCAGAGTGGACGGTCGCTGAGGGGACGGTTCAGGTCCGGCCCGGATCGCCGCCGCGTCCGACCGGCTGCCCGTCGACCCCGCGCCGAGAATCCCGCGAAACCTCCTGGAATACCAGTGAGACGTCCACGTCGCCGTGATGGCTGACCAGCGCGGCCGTGGGGGGGACGAGGATCATCGCGGTGGTCAGGTCGGCGGCGGTGGCTCCCGGGGCGAGGAGCAGCTCGTGTTGGACGAGTAAGCCGTCGTTGACGGTGACCACCTCGGCCAGTGACCGTGGCCGTCCCCCGATGACCGGACGGGGTTCCGGCAGGAGATCGTCGCTGTCGACGGTGTTCATGTTCTGGTCGTCCTCCGTTGTCGTGTCGCGTGTCGTGCCGCGTCTGGTTGGTGCCGCCGGCACGGGGGTGCGCAGCGCCGGCCCCGGGTCGTCCGGCCGACCGGGCGCGGCGGTACCCGCGGGCTCTGCGCCATGCGGTCTGCCGCTTGCCGGACCCCGCCGATCCGCCGCGTGACGGGACATCGTCGTCCCGCCACGCGGCGGTGGCTGGTCGTGGCGCGCTTCATCGCCGGGCGGGACGGCTCCCGGTGGGCGGGCCGGCGCAGGCGGATGCGCTGGTCGGATGGAACGGACGGGTCGTGCTGCTCTTCGGATACGCCGTTGATTCGGATACGCCGTTGATGCTGTCAGCCACATCGATGTTGCTTTACAGCAAAGCACGAGAACGCGGGGTTGGCTACCGGCGATCTGTGCTCAGAGCGGACGTCTGGTAACAGAGGACGAAGATCCCGATCAGCTGCGTAGCGCGGCGCGCGGGTTGGCCGCTTCGCCGGCTCCGTCCCACTGCGTCGCAGGGCGCGGCGCCCCGGGTCGGACATGACACGCGTCGGTGAACTTTCGGTGCTTGCCGCGTCGGAAGGTTGGCAGCGATGGTGCCGCTCGATGACCGTGAATGATCCAGTTCCGGCGGCTCGGCGATCTTCCTGTCAAGCTCTCGCCTGTTCCTGTCCGTTCTCTCCAGGCTTCCGTCCGTTCTCGTCCACTTCCGTCCGTTCTCGTCACGCTCCTGTCCGTGGCCGAGAGTCACTCGTCCACGGCGCTCCGGGTGTGGCGTGATGTTTGGGGTGACGAGTGAGAGTGACTATTTGTCGATTATTCGACACGCACGGTTGTGATCGGATTGGCCGCGGGCTGGCTAATCAACCACGAATCTAGTGACATGGATGTGTTCCGGCTGGTGATAGGTCCGCGTTCGCGGACGTTCACCTTGCGTTCATTCGAGATGGCTTCGATTCTTGTCGGCGCCCCAGTCCAGGGGGCGGACGATTCGGCGCCGTAGCGCGCAAGAACGAAGGGCTGCTCGTGAACCGAGGCAAGCGTCAGGCCGCCGTCGGGGCTGCAATGGTGGCACTGCTCACTGTGGCGGCGTGTGGCACCGACGACAACAGTGACTCCGGCGACACCGGGGCGAAGCCGTCGAACGGGGCGAGCGCGATCGCCTGCGAGAAGGGTTCCATCACCGGATCGGGTTCCTCCGCGCAGAAGAACGCGATGGACGAATGGGTCAAGGCGTACCAGAACGCCTGCGACGGCGCAACGATCAACTACCAGTCGACGGGGTCCTCGACCGGTCGGCAGCAGTTCATCGCCAAGCAGATTTCCTTCGCCGGTTCCGACTCGGCGCTGAAGGACCAGCAGAAGGCCGACGCGGACAATCGCTGTACCCCCGGTACGGCTGTCGACCTGCCGATGGTGGTCGGCCCGGTCGCGCTTGTGTACCACCTTTCGGGTGTCGACAAGCTCCAGCTGTCCGCCCCGACGATAGCGAAGATCTTCTCCGGTGCCATCACCAAGTGGAACGACCCGGCGATCACGGCGGAGAACAGTGGGGTTACTCTGCCTGACGCGCCGATCGCCTCGGTGCACCGGTCCGACGGTTCCGGTACCACCGACAACTTCACCAAGTTCCTGAAGGGCGCGGCCGGCGCCGCCTGGACCTTCGACTCCGGCTCGGACTGGAAGGCCCCGGGCGGCCAGGGTGCCAAGGGCAGCGAGGGGGTGACTGCGACCGTGAAGTCCACCGAGAACTCGATCGGTTATGTGGAGCTCTCCTATGCGGAGAACGCCGGGCTGTCCACGGTCGCGGTCAAGAACGGTGCCGGCGAGTACGTCAAGGCGAGCACGGATGGTGCCTCCCTCGGCCTGAGCACCGCGAAGATCGCCAGCGGTGACGACCTGAAGCTCACCTTCGACTACGCCGCGGCGACCAAGGGGGCGTACCCGATCTACCTGGTCACCTACGAGATCGCCTGCACCGCTGGTCTCCCGGCCGACCAGGCCAAGCTGGTCAAGTCCTTCCTGACCTACACCGCGTCGGACGCGGGCCAGTCCTCGATCGCCGACCTTGGTTACGCGCCGCTGCCGGACTCGGTAGCGACCCGGGTCCGCACGGTGGTCGACAAGCTGTCCTGACGTCGATCTGACGCAGCTCCGATCGGACTATCCGGTGCCCGCGGTGGGGTGAACAGCCCCACCGCGGGTCCGTTGTTCGTTGACGACGGCGAGAGCATCCGGGCCAGAACGGCAGACCAGAACAGCGCACTAGAACAGACCAACAGCGCCAGACCAGCCAAGACGGTGACGGCCAGGGCATTCACGAGCGGAAGTCGAGTTCGGAGCACCAGGGGAAGAGGGACCATGACGACGGAGCCGGACAGCTCGGCGGACGCCGAGTCTCGGGGGGCCGCTTCGGCGACGGCCGCCCCATCGGGAGGTGATCGGCCGGCCGGCGGGCTGGCGGACACCTCGACAGGCAAGGCCAAGGTCGGCGTCGCTGACCTGATCTTCAAGAATGCCACCCGCACGGCCGGGGTCGGGCTGCTGGTACTGATCGCCGCGATCGCGGCCTTCCTGGTACTGCGCGCCACCAATGCCCTCGACGCCAATACCGGGAACTTCTTCACCACGGAGGAGTGGTTCCCCAACGCCACGCCGCCGGTTTTCGGTATCGCCGCACTGCTGTTCGGCACGATGATCACTGCTGCCATCGCAATGATCATCGCTGTTCCGGTCGCGGTGGGCATCGCCCTGTTCATTACGGTGTACGCACCTCGCCGGATGGCCTCCGCCCTCGGCTACATCGTCGATCTGCTGGCGGCCGTGCCGAGCGTCGTCTACGGCCTGTGGGGACTGCTCGTGCTCGCGCCGCACATGAAGGGCATCCAGAGCTGGCTGACCGACTACTTCGGGTGGATCCCGCTGTTCGAGACCGATCGCGGGGTCGGCCGGTCGATCTTCGTTGCGAATGTCGTCCTCGCGATCATGATTCTGCCGATCGTCGCCGCGTTGTCCCGCGAGGTGTTCCTGCAGGTGCCTATTGCGCATCGGGAGGCGGCGATGGCGCTGGGCGCGACCCGCTGGGAGATGATCAGAACCGCCGTCCTGCCCTACGGCAAGCCGGGCGTCATCAGTGCCTCGATGCTGGGCCTCGGGCGGGCGATGGGCGAGACCATCGCGGTCGCCCTGGTCCTGCCGGCGTCGTTCAACATCTCCTGGCAGATCCTCGCGCCGGCCGGTAACACCATCGCCGCGAACGTGGCGAACGGATGGGGCGAGGCCAACGACATCGGCCGCGGTGCGCTTATCGCGTCCGGTCTCGTGCTCTTCATCGTCACCATGCTGGTCAACATCATCGCTCGCGCCATCATCGCGCGGCGGCGTGAGTTCTCGGGGAGTGCCGCATGAACACCGCGACCGTTCCCGGCCCCGCCGTCGAGGGCGGTGAGGACCGACTGCAGCTGCGGGGCCGGGTCCTGCCCCGCTGGGTACCGCTCGCTGCCGTCGCCGGTGCCGTCGTCCTGACGGCCCTGATCTACCTGGTGACCTCGATCTCCAGCAGGATCCAGTTCCCCCTGCTGGTTGCCGTCTTCTTCATCCTCGCGATGACCGTGGCCTCGACGCTGGTCGAGGGCGGCCGCCGGGCCCGGGACCGGTTCGCGACGAACCTGGTCTACGCCGCCTTCCTGCTCGCGGTCATCCCCCTGCTCGCGGTGCTCGTGAATGTGATCGAGAAAGGTGCGAGGCGGCTGCGCCCCGAGTTCTTCACTCACTCGATGAACGGCATCGGCGCCCGTGACGTCGGTGGTGGCATCTACCACGCGATCATCGGCACGGTGGAGCAGGTCGGGTTGGCGAGCCTGCTGGCCGTGCCGTTCGGTCTGCTGGTGGCCATCTACCTGGTGGAATATGGCCGCGGCCGGGTCAGCCGGGTAATCAGCTTCTTCGTCGACGTGCTCACCGGTCTTCCCTCGATCATCGCGGGTCTGTTCATCCTGGCGTTCTGGATCCTCGCCTTCCACCAGGGCTTCTCCGGATTCGCGGGTGCCCTGGCCCTCACGGTGCTCATGATTCCGATCGTGGTGCGCTCCGCCGAGGAAATGCTGAAGCTCGTTCCGGACGAGCTGCGGGAGGCCAGCTACGCCCTCGGGGTGGCGCGTTGGCGGACCATCCTCAAGGTGGTCGTCCCCACCGCGTTGCCCGGGATCGTGACCGGCGTCATGCTCGCGGTCGCCCGCGTTGCCGGCGAGACCGCGCCGCTGCTGCTGACCGTCTTCGGTACGAACCTCATCAACGCCAACCCGTTCTCCGGGGAGCAGTCCGCACTGCCGCTGTACATCTACTCGCAGGCCGGCCAGCCGCAGCAGTCGGCGGTGGACCGGGCCTGGGCCGCCGCCCTGGTACTCATCATCATCATCATGCTGCTCAACTTCATCGCTCGTCTGGTCGCCAGACGCTCGCGGCTGTGATGACCCTGACCCGGGATGACAGCGCGGCACAGATCATGCCCTATCTCATCCCATTTAGTCCCATCCCATCTGATCCGACCCTCTGAAACAGCATCCAGGCAGATCGTGAGTCGAGGTAGCCCATGGCCACCCGCATCGACGTTTCCGGGCTGACGGCGTACTACGGGAAGTTCAAAGCCGTAGCCGACGTGAACCTGACCATCGAGCCGAAGAACGTCACCGCATTCATCGGGCCGTCCGGATGCGGGAAGTCGACGGTGCTGCGCACGCTCAACCGGATGCACGAGGTGCTTCCGGGGGCCCGGGTCGAGGGGCAGGTGCTCCTCGACGGTGAGGATCTGTACGGGCCCGGGACGGACCCGGTGGCCGTCCGCCGCACCGTCGGGATGGTCTTCCAGCGACCGAACCCGTTCCCGACCATGTCCGTCTACGAGAACGTCATCGCCGGGCTCAAGCTGAACGGGATCCGCAAGAAGGCGCTCCTCGACGAGCGGGCCGAGGAGTCACTGCGGGGCGCGAACCTCTGGGAGGAGGTCAAGGACCGGCTGGGCCGGCCGGGCGCGGGTCTGTCCGGTGGGCAGCAGCAGCGGCTCTGCATCGCCCGGGCGATCGCGGTGGAGCCGCAGGTCCTGCTGATGGACGAGCCGTGCTCCGCGCTCGACCCGATCTCCACTCTTGCGATCGAGGATCTGATCGCGAAGTTGAAGTCGAGCTTCACCATCGTCATCGTCACCCACAACATGCAGCAGGCGTCGCGGGTCAGCGACTCGACCGCCTTCTTTTCGCTGGAGAAGACCGGCGACCCCGGCCGCCTCGTCGAGTACGACAAGACCTCGCAGATCTTCAGCAACCCCAAGGAAAAGCGGACCGAGGACTACATCTCCGGACGGTTCGGCTGACGGACGGGGAGATTGGCGGACAGGACGCGCGGATGCTCCCGGTACCGCGTGGGGCCGGTCAACCGGGGGGCAAGACCGTGGCTCGACAGGCGAGGACCCGGCCGTTCCGGCAGGCCTGGCGGTCGTGGCAGTAGACTCGGCAGCCGACGGGCGTCGGTACCGCGGCCCGTCCGGTGGGACGCGGAGACGGACGACGGGCACCGGGCCGGGGGGCTGCCCGGCGCTGTTGATCGCGGACGAGGACGTCGACGACGGCATGCTCGACGCCTTCGTCGCGAACGGTGTCGAGGTCAGTGTGGTGGCGGACGGGGCGCTGGCCCTGCTGGAGATCGGTCTGCGGCATCCGGCCGCGCTGCTGATCAGTGCCCGGCTGCCCGTGGTGGACGGGGTGACCGTCGTGCGGACGGTGCGTAGCGTGCCCGGTCACGACGACGTGCCGATTCTCCTCGCGGTCGGCCCCGATGACCGGCCGAGAGCTGCCGCCGGACTCGACGCGGGGGCCAGCGCCTGCGTGGGCAAGCCGTACCGGGTTCCCGAGGTCCTCGCGATGGTGGGGTTCATCGGAACCGGACGGGCCGGAACGTATCCGCCCCGGATGCACGAGCCGGAGGTGCTGCGCGGCGGACGGGTGCTGCTGGACCGCGCGGCGCACGAGGTCCGTCTCGACGGGGCCGTGGTCCCGGTCCCGCCGCGGGAGTTCCGGCTGCTCGCGCTGCTCCTGGAACAGACGGGCCGGGTCGTCACGCGCGAGACGCTGCTGCGAGAGGTCTGGGGTTCGGCGCAGACGGAGACGAACACGCTTGCCGTGCACGTGCGGCGGCTGGGCGAGACGGCCGGCCAACCGACGGTCATCGAGAGCATCCGCGGGGTCGGCTACCGCTTCCGCGCCGTTGCCGATCCGGGTTGAGCCCTTCCGCAGGGACGTCAGCCGGGCAGCGCGTAGACGCCCGGCGCCACCCGTACCACGAGGCCATCGTCGATCAGTCCGGCGAGGGCGCGGGTCCGCTGCACCGGATCGTCCCAGACCTGGTCGAGGATCTCCTGACCCACCTCCGGACTGGCGTCACGCAGGACGGCGAGCAGCCGGCCGCGGACCTGGCGGTCGGTGCCGGCGTACCCCTGGGGCCGGCGCGCGGGCCCCGCGCTCGGCGGGCTGCCCGCGGACACCCACGCACACCGTCCCAGCAGGGGGCAGGCGGCGCAGCGAGGCATCCGGGCAACGCAGACCAGCGCGCCGAGCTCCATGAACGCGGCGCTGGCCCGGGCGGCCGTCTCGGCGTCCGGCGGCAACAGCTCCGCGATCTCGACCAGGTCGCGGCGGCTGACCGTGGCCGGCGGGTCGGCTCTTCCCTCGACGGCCCGGGCGAACAGCCGGCGCACGTTGACGTCGACGACCGGATGGCGCTGGCGGAAGGCGAAGGCGGCAACCGCCCGCGCGGTGTACCTCCCGATGCCGGGCAGCGCGAGGAGATCGTCGAGGTGCCGGGGGATCTCGCCGTCGTGCCGTTCGACGACGACGGTCGCCGCCTGGTGCAGCCGCAGCGCGCGCCTGGGGTAGCCTAACCGGCCCCACGCCCGGACGGCCTCCCCGGCCGGCTCGGCGGCGAGCGCGGCGGGCGTCGGCCACCGGTCCAGCCAGGCCTCCCAGACTGGCAGCACCCGGCTGACCGGGGTTTGTTGCAGCATCACCTCGCTGACCATGATTGCCCAGGGGCTCGTCAGGGGACGGCGCCACGGCAGGTCCCGGCCACAGACGGCGAACCAGTCCAGGACGAGATCGGCCAGTGGTCCGGGCGCGCTGCTGATTCCGGCTGTGCTGGTCATTCCCGCCATCGTGCCAGGCGACCAGGCCGGCCGGAGGCGGCAGGCGGCCTCCCGTCGCCTTCGGCTACTACA
>NZ_CDWTMG010000164.1:0-10863 GCF_977945845.1 Frankia sp. CcMO1 | reverse complement strand
GCGGCGCACGAGCCCGAGCAGGCCGCCGATCCCCCAGGCGTTGACCCGCTCGCCGAGCACCATCAGCAGCGCCGGCAGGGCCACGACGGCGGCCAGCATCGCGACGAGGGTCACCGAGATCCCGGCGTAGCTCATCGACTTCAGGAAGAACGGCGGGAAGACGAGCATCACGGCCAATGCCACGATCACCGTCGCCCCGCTGAACAAGATCGTCCGGCTGGCCGAGCGGACCGTCCTCTCCACCGCGGTGGCGCGGTCCCGGCCCACCGCCAGTTCCTCCCGGAACCGGCTGACCATCAGCAACGAGTAGTCGATGCCCAGCCCCAGGCCGAGGGCCGTCGCCAGGTTCACCGCGAAGATCGACACATCGGTGAGATCACCGATCACCGAAAGCGCGGCGAAGCCACCCAGCATGCCGAGCAGCCCGATACCCAGCGGCAGCAGGGCGGCAACCACGCCCGCGAACGCGATGACCAGCAACGCCAACGTGATGGGAATGGCGAACGACTCGGCGGCGGCGAGGTCGGCCGAGACGTGTCCGCTGATGTCCTCCCCGACCGTCACCGCCCCCGGCGCGCCCCCACGACTCGTAATGATCAACGATGTCGGCGGCCTGGTCATCGTCCTGGATACTGGCGACGACAAGCGCCTGCCGGCCGTCCCTCGAGCGCAGCGCCGGACCGCCCCCCGTCCAGTAGGACACGACGTCCCTCGCCCCGGCCTGGGCGGCGAGATCGGCGGCAACCGTCTTTCCCGCGGCGACGACCGCCGCGTCATCCACATCGCCCGCCCGGGCGGTCACCAACAGGAGGAAGTTCGGGCGGCCGTGGAAGCGAGCGTCCAGGACGTCCTCGGCCCGGGAGGAGTCCGACGCCGGATCGTCGAACCCCCCCCGTCTGGAGTTTGCCGAAGGCACCGCCCGCGAGCCCACCGGCGCCGAGCAGCACGAGAAGCGTGAGGACGAGGACCAGACGCGGGCGGCGCGTCACGAGCGCCACGAGCGGAGTAAACACGGAACCCTCCGAAGAGCAGGCGATGCTGAAGAGAACAGTGTTCGCGATCGCTGCTCGTGTCAAGACGCATCCGTTCGCAAAGTTGACAGCGTTCTCGTCGAGACCCACCATGACCGTGGTGAGCAGTCCGGTTCCCCGTCGCGAACGACTGCGGCAGGCCACTCTCGACGAGATCAAACAGACCGCGCGCGCCCAGCTGGCCGAGCACGGCCCGGCTGCGCTCTCCCTACGGGGGATCGCCCGGGTGATGGGCATGGCCCCATCGGCCCTGTACCGCTACGTGGACAGCCGGGAGGTCCTGCTGGCCGAACTGGTCGCGGACGGGTTCGCCTCACTGGCGGAGGCCCTGGAGGCGGCCTTCGACGCGGCCGATCCGCACGACCACCTACGACGCTGGCTCCAGGTCGCCCGCGCGCACCGCCGCTGGGCCCTGGACCATCCGACGGAATACGGACTGATCTTCGGCCCCGGCATCCCCTGCGCCACGTCGACCAACGACCGGATGATCACACAGCTGCACCGCGCGGTCGCGGTGCTGTTCCGCTGCATGAGCGAGTCGACCAGGGCCGGCATGATCGACGCCGCCACGGTGGACGCCCAGCTCACCCCGCCGATGCGCGCCAGCCTACAAGCCTGGGGACGCGACCACGACGTCGCGATCGACGCCGCAGGACTCGCCGTGTGCCTGGCCGTCTGGACCCAGTTGCACGGCTTCATCTCCTTGGAGATGTTCGGGCACCTCCCCTCCGCCCTCGACGACATCGACGATCTGTTCGACCGGCAGATGGCGGACGCGATCATCCGCGTGTGGCGAGGCGGGTACAACCTCGCCACGGTGATGCCCGTCCCGCCGGCCGGCCGGCCGGCCGCGGAGTGACCACCCGGTGTCGACCAACCACCCGGTGTCGACCAGACGGTCTGGTGGTCGACGGTCGGCCGGTCGGCGGCAGCGGTTCAACTGTCCGGCGACCGGCAGCCGGACGGTCAGGCCGAGGTCCGCATTCGCCGCCCCAGCGCGTCGAGCGCGACCCGACGGGTACCCTTGATCTCCGGCAAGCGCGCCTGATAAGCTGGTGCCGTGGCCAACGGCTGGTAGAAGCCGAGCCGCGGGACGAAGTCGGTGTCGTCGTAGCCCGGCGGCCGGTGCAACGCATACGTACGACCCGGGAAAAGCAGGTCGTAGTTGTCGGCGATCTGCCAGATGGCGACGTGCGGGTCGACCCGCCGACGCTGAAAGTACGCCTCCAGAACATCGATTGTGAAACTAATCTCATGGAACTGTTTGACCAGACTGTGGTAATGCTGGCCGACCTGATACTTGATCGGTAGTTCGATCTGGAGACTATCGGAGTAGTCGAGCAGATCGAGCGCCAGAACCTTCAGTGACGTCTCGACGCCGTACCCCCGCGAGAACGCCAGCGCCGCAAAGACGTCCGCGTCGATGACGAATTCCCCGATCAGGGGCTGGATTGTCCGAGTGATGGACGGCACATACCTGGCGAGCTGTTTCGACAACAGCGACCGCAGCATCTCGGTGGTTCGCCCCCCGGGCTGCCCGTCGCCAGTGACTCTACGCGAACTTCCGTTGACGAAAAGCGGGGCGTTATCGGCAGTCACGGCGGCAGCCAGGACACCCACTGTATATGGATCGTAGCTTTCCAGATCGGCGTCATGGAAGATGAGCCGACTACCGAATGCAAGGTAGGCGAGACTACGCATCGCGCCCGCTTTGCCGCCGGTCGTGGTGGCCTCTCGACCCGCGTGGCGCTGCAGGACCGACTCTCCACGCACGACCCAGCTGGCGCCCGCGTCGGTCGCGATGCGCATCAGGCCATGTTCGTCCCCGTCCGACGACGGGTCGACAACCACGCCGATCTCGTCCAGCACGCTGCGCTCCTGCATCCAGCGTTGCCGGTTGAGTGCGATGATGTCGCCGAGAGTTCGAGCCGCCTCCGGGCCACGGGCCGGGATGAGCAGACTCAGAGTGATGCCCTTGGCGAGTTTGTCGACCTCGATCGAGTCGAGGTCGAGGCTGGTGGGTTCGAGCGTTCGCACGGACGCCCCTCTCTCGTGACCTTTCTTGGGTACGGACAGCCCGTACCGGTGATGACGTCCAGATGGGGATCTGGTGCGGCATTGCCGGCGGTATCAGACGGGCTGGGTAGGGAATCCCCCAGCCACCCCGGACCGCACGATTGGGTACCTCCGTTCACAACGCCTCATCCGCCCGAGTCGTCGCCGGTACCTCCCCGCGTGTTCCGGTTCACCACTTCCGCCTCTCGACCACCCGGGAACGACCGGTCCGCCACATGCAGGTACTGGAGCGTCAAAGTATCGGTCTTACGACCGTGTCCGTCACTCCCCATCTTTCTCGAGGGGAACAACCACCGCTTCCGGGACAAGGAGCGAACACTCGGCGCCGCACCAGCACGACACATGACCCCGCCGCGCCACGGAGGGTACCCGACCAAGCACCTGGAGCGGTTGCTCCGGGACCGATCCGAAAGAACTACCCCCGCACGGCCCGCCGATGCCACCGGATGGGCGGAATCGCTCACGGCGTCCTACTCTCTTTCGGTTATGGCCACGGAAGGAAGACCGGCGCGCGACCGGACCATCCCGAAGACGGACGATCGGGCGACGCTCGCCGGCCTGCCCGCCGCCGTGGCCGCGCTCACCATCGCGTACGCCAGGGCACCGCGGCGGATACGGCATCCGGGGCCGGGGGCTGCCTACTCAAACCAGCCGTTTCACCGACTTCATGATCACCGACGTCGTGGCCCGGTCCGGCGGAACCGATCGCGACCCGGTCCCGTCCCGCGGCTTTCGCGGCGTACAGCGCGCGATCCGCGGCTGCGACGAGCGCGAAGGTGTCGTCCGCGTGATCGGGGAGGGCCGCCGCTCCGACCGAGACCGTCACCGCGATCAGCAGAAACTCCTCGCCGCTGTCTCCCCGGACACCGGCACCCGACCGGGCCTGGCCGCGCGCCCTCGTCGGCTCGGTAGACCCCGCCGCCCCGGACTCCCCCGTTCGGGCCGGCGGGTCCAGAACTCGCGGCGCGGGCACGACGATCCGGACGGGTTCCCGTCCGACGCCGCGGCGCAGACGTTCGGCGATATCGGCGAGGGCGCCTCCCCGGACATTCAGCGTGAGCAGCGCGAACTCCTCACCCCCGTAACGGGCGACGACGTCACCGGGACGGGTCACGACCAGCAGTCGCCGAGCCACCTCCGTCAACACCTGATCACCAGCCGGATGGCCGAATCGGTCGTTCACCGACTTGAAGTGGTCGACGTCGACGAGGATCAGCCCCATTCCGGATCCGGTGCGTCGTACCCGACCGGCCGCCAACCGCATCTCGGCCTCCAGATAGCGGCGGGTACGCAGGCCGGTCAGCCCGTCCGTGATCGCCAGACGCCGCTGGTCGGCCTCCAGGCCCGCCATCCGAACGATGATCAGAATCATCATGATCGCACTTACGGCCACGACGACCAGCAGATCCCGTAGATCACCACGGATCACCTGCACGGCCAGCACGGTGGGAGCCACCAGCCCGGCGCTCGACAGTGCCACCAGGCGCCAGCCGCTGCGCGCCTGCGCACGCGGGGGCGCCGGCCGCGTGAGGTCGACCATGGTCGGATGCAGCGCGGCGGCGCCGAGGGCGAGGTTGCCCGTCAACCAGATCGCGTCGAGGTAGTTGCCGACCTCGAAGGCCCCGTTCGTCTGCTGCGCGACGTAGATGGTGTCGGCGGTCAGGATGGCGAGCAGGTTGCCCGCCAGCAGGAAGAAGGCGGGTGGGCGGCTCCCGTGCCCCACCACGAGACGGATGGCCACCCCCAGCAGCGCCAGATCCATCGCCGGATAGGCCACCGAGGTGACGCCGACGAACAGCTCCTGGCCCGCACGCACCTGCGGCGCGATCAGGTAGAGCCAGGACAACAGAACCGCCGCGAGCAGGAACATCGACCCGTCGAGCAGGCCGGCGATGTCCCGTTCCTGGGTCCGTCGCCGGGTCAGCAGAACGAGACCGACGACGAGCAGCGGGTAGTGGCCCAGATACAACGCATCCGGCAAGGCCGGATAGTCTGTGATGTCAAGCACATAGTGAAAGATGTAGAAGGCGCCATCGCCTATGGCGTACATCACCTGGCTGATTCCGATCAGCAACCAGGGACGTCGGTCGGTCAGCTCCTGGCGTTGCAGGCCGAGGAACACGGCCCCCGCGGCCGAGGTGCTGAGGCAGAGGTAGATGACCAGCCGGACGACGCGTGGGCCGCCGGTCGTGGGAAGCTGGCCGTAGACGAGGATGGCGATCAGACCGAGACAGAGATAGACGAGCCAGACGTGGCTACGCCAGGCGCGCCGCCACGATGGAGCCGGCATCACCCCTCGGTTCGCGACGCGGGATCCGTGCGGGACAGCGGGCGTGGCAGCGGTGCCGGGGTCCGCCGGGAAGTCCGGACCGGTGCGTCGCCCGGCTGGGCGTGATGCCGTCGATGGGCGTTCGTTGTCGGGTTGACCGAGGGAATCGGACCTGTCGACCATGCAGGACCGGCTGGCGGTGAACAGCCGCCCCGGAAGGACCGGGCCATGAGCAGCCTCTCAGTGTGAACATGCGGGTGGCACGCGTACCGGCCGCGTACGCCTGTGGTGCCTTGCGGCATTCCGTTGCCGCTCACGGCACCCACAGCAACACTGATCCCACCCGCCTGGCTTCGGCGGGTCGAACGACGAGTCGAACGCCGCGACCTGCTGAAACCGTATCGAATGGTTGCTCTTCGTACAGGAGCGTTTGAAGCCTGATGGGTACTCTTATCTGATCATTTGTCCACTCATTGTGCGGGATCCGCCCCGCTCGGACGGATCCCGGCTGGGGCGGTCACGAAGGGCGAGCCTCGCCCGGACCACTACGAGCTGATGATCGGAAAGTCAGGCTGACGACCGCCGTCGCGGACGTTTCCGCGACGCACCTCAGGGGTGGGCGACGAAGTTGAAGTGCGCCCCCGACGCGAAGGCCGCCCGGAACATGGGCAACGTGTAAGGACCGTCGCCGTCCAGATCGAAGATGCGCAGCCCGAGATCACTGTCGACGAGCGTGTACATCTCGTCGGCCGTCGTGCCGTAGTCCCGGGCACCGGCACCGAACTCGAAGACGAGATACGGCCGGCTGAAGCCGATCAGCTTCTGGCCGCCCTTGAACACCCCGTACTCCGCCCCCTCGACGTCGACCTTGATCAAGGCTGGCCGGTAGTCGGCCGGCATCGCGTCGTCCAGCGTCTCGACCGCGACCTCGATCTGTTCGACGTCCTCGCTGTCGGGCACCCGATCACGCAGCCCGCTGTAGGCGGGCCTGCTACGGACGTAGGTGAAGGGCAGCACCCCCGGCCGGTCGGCGAGCGCGGCCTGCCGTACCTCCACCGCCGGGAAATCGGTGGTCAACGCCGCGGCCATGTGCGGCAACGGCTCATAGGCGACGTGCCGGCCTCCCGGGGCGTGCTGGAGGATGATCCGGAGAACGTCACCCTTGTGCGCGCCCACGTCGATACAGTTCGAGTCCTCCCGGAGAACGAAGGACAGCAGCAGCGCCAGATGCCGATCGTCGCTGCGATTGCGGCGGGCGGTAGGGACGACGTTGTCACGCACCAGCTTCAGCGCCGGACCGAGGCCGATGTCGACCGCCACCCGCCGGGCCCTTGCCAGCTGTTTTTCCATCCGAGGATCCATCCGCCGTGGCCTCCTGTTGTTCAAGCGGCGACCTGCCGGAGTGTCATCGCCGAATGACCCGTTATGACAGTCAGTACACCACTATTGGGCGAACATGATCCATGGTCAAGACCGGTAACAGGAATTTCAAGTCCACTTCATTCCCGCTCGGACGAGCGGACGAGCGGACGAGCGATAATCCTTACGCCACGAAGAGTTTGACTTCTGAACTCTTCCGTCAGGGAAGGGTTTGGAGGTCGCGGCAGACTACCCAGCGGGACCGTTCGGCCTCGCATCGGCCGCCGCCGCGATGGAGAAGATCGACGGCGGCCGCGTCAGCATCCCGTCTTCAGCGGGCCCCCGCGAGAATCTGCTCGTCGACCGGCTCCGCGGCGAAGGATCCCACCGGTGGGCAGGTGCAGACCAGGTTGCGATCACCATAGGCGCCGTCGATCCGACGTACCGGGGGCCAGTACTTGGCGGCCCGCAGCGAAGCGACGGGATAGGCCGCCACCGATCGCGGATAAGCGTGCGACCATTCGTCGGCGGTAACCATCTGTGCGGTATGCGGAGCATTATTCAGGGGATTGTCGGTCCGCGGCCAGATACCGTCTCCAACCTTTTCCACCTCGGCCCGAATGGAGATCATCGCGTCGCAGAAACGATCGATCTCGCCGAGATCCTCACTCTCCGTCGGCTCGACCATCAGTGTTCCGGCAACCGGGAAGGACATGGTCGGAGCATGGAAACCGTAGTCGATGAGACGCTTCGCCACATCGTCCACGGTGACGCCGGTCATCTTCGTCAACGGCCGTAGGTCCAGAATGCACTCATGGGCGACCAGCCCGTCCCGGCCCGCGTAGAGCACCGGATAGTACGGACGCAGCCGGTGGGCAATGTAGTTGGCGTTCAGGACGGCCACCGAGGTCGCCCGGCGCAGGCCATCCGTACCCATCATCCGGATGTAGGCCCACGGAATCATGAGAATTCCGGCCGAGCCCCATGGGGATCCCGAGATCGGGCCCACTCCGGTGGCCGGTCCGGCCTCCGGCCGCAGCGGGTGGTTCGGCAGATAGGGTAGGAGTTTCTCGACCACGGCGACCGGGCCGACCCCCGGACCCCCGCCACCATGCGGGATGCAGAACGTCTTGTGCAGGTTCAGGTGGCTCACGTCGGCCCCGAACTGCCCCGGCCTGGCGAGCCCCACCAGAGCGTTGAGGTTCGCTCCGTCTACGTACACCAGGCCGCCGGCCTCATGCACGATCGCGCACGCCTGCCCGATGCCCTCCTCGTACACACCATGGGTCGACGGGTAGGTGACCATCAGCGCCGCCAACGCGTCCGCGTTCGCGCGGGCCTTGCGGGCCAGATCGTTCAGGTCGACGTTCCCGTCGTCGTCACAGGAGACGACGACCACCCGCATTCCCGCCATCGCGGCGCTCGCCGCATTCGTCCCATGCGCCGAGGAGGGAATGAGACAGATGTTTCGCACCACGGACCCGGGAACAGCATGATCGCGGTGATAGGCCCGGATGGCGAGCAGCCCGGCGAGCTCACCCTGACTGCCGGCATTCGGCTGGAGGGAAACCCCCGCATACCCGGTGATCTGCGCAAGCCAACGCTCTAGGTCCTGAATCATCGCGAGATATCCGGCGGCCTGGCCCAGCGGAGCAAATGGATGGATGTCGGCGAATTCCGGCCAGGTGACCGCGGCCATCTCCGTGGTCGCGTTGAGTTTCATCGTGCACGACCCCAAGGGGATCATGCCCCGGTCGAGAGCCAGATCAAGATCGGACAGTCGACGCAGATAGCGGAGCATCGCGGTCTCCGACCGATGGTCGTGGAACACCGGATGTTGCAGGTAGGGATCCGTACGCACCAGTTCGGCGGGCAGCGCCACCAGCTCGTCCGCCATCTGGTCTGCCTGGTCCGCGCGGGCCATGAGATGATCGCTCGCCGCCACGACGGGCCCGGTCCGAGCCCCGGTCCGGATCCCGCTTTCGGTCTCGGTCTCGGTCTCGGTCCAAGTGATGCCCGCCGTGGCCTCCGGGCCCACCCCGAAGGCCGACCAGACGGCCCCCAGCTCGGCCCGGCCCGTCGTCTCGTTGCAGGAGATGCCCACGTGGTCATCGTCGACCAGCCGCAGGTTCACTCCCCGCGCCAACGCGTCCGCAACCACCTGGGCGGCCCGGCCCGGTACCGCGGCGAGGACGGTGTCGAAGAACGCGTCGTGCACCACCGTCACACCGGCGGCGCGCAGGCCTTCGGCGAGGCGCACCGCGTGCCCGTGGAGGCGACGCGCGATCCCGGCCAGGCCCTCCGGGCCGTGGTAGACCGCGTACATAGAGGCGAGTACCGCGGGCAGCACCTGGGCTGTGCAAATGTTGCTCGTCGCCTTTTCCCGCCGGATGTGCTGCTCACGGGTCTGCAGGGTGAGCCGGTACGCGGGTGCGCCGTCCGCGTCGACCGATACCCCGACGAGCCGCCCCGGCAGGGACCGCTCCAGCCCCTTGCGCACTGCGAGGTAGCCGGCGTGCGGGCCTCCGAAGGACAGCGGTAGCCCGAACCGCTGCGTGCTCCCCACCGCGATGTCCGCGCCGAGATCACCAGGCGCCCGCAGCAGGGTCAGCGCCAGCGGATCGGCGGCGATCGTGACGACGATGCCGCGCTCCCTCGCCGCTGCGATCACACCACGCACATCCCGCAGGACGCCCGCCGGCCCGGGATAAGACAGCAGCAGGCCGAAGGTCGCATCCAGTTCCGCCGGGCCCACGGCCGTGAGTCCGGCGGCGAGATCCGCGACCACCACGTTGATCCCCAGCGCCTCCGCCCTGGTCGCGACCACCGCAATGGTCTGCGGGAGGGTGTCGGCCTCGATGAGGAACGTCGTGCGGGAACCCTTCGCCGTCCGGAACGCGATCTGCATCGCCTCGGCCGCCGCGGTCGGCTCGTCCAGCAGGGAGGCTCCGGCCACCGCCAGGCCGGTCAGATCAGTGATCATCGTCTGGAAGTTGAGCAACGCCTCCAGGCGGCCCTGGGAGATCTCCGGCTGGTACGGCGTGTACGCTGTGTACCAGGAGGGGCTCTCCAGGATGTTGCGCTGGATGACTCCCGGCATCACCGCGGGATGGAACCCCAGCCCGATCATCGAGGAAACCGGTCGGTTCCTGCTACCGAACGCGCGTAGGGCCGCGAGCACCGCGGGTTCACTCAGCGCCGCGGGAAGATCCAGATCCTGGTCACGGATGCTCGCCGGGACGGCCGCATCAGTGAGCGCGGCCAGTGATTCCACGCGCAGCGCATCCAGCATCGCCCGTTGGGAGGACGGGTCCGGGCCGATGTGCCGATCGGCAAACCGCGGGATGGCCGCGGCGGGCAGCCGCCTCGCACCGTTCCTGCCCACCGCCGCGGCGCTACCCTGCCGCGGCGCCCCCGACCGCGCGTGCGACGACGCGGGAGCGGTCGTGGCGGTCGTGGCGGCCATGGCCGGTCCATCGGCATAGGGGGTGTCGTCGTACTCGGTGACGTCAGGCATGATGACTGCTCCGGAGGTCGGGCGACGACGGATCATGCCGGCGCCGCGGCGGGCCTCCCCCTCTGTCATAGGCCTGAGAGCTTCACCGGCGCCGCCGCCGGCAGTCCGGGGAGCTGCGGGCGGGGAACGCGGCTTTCACCGTCGGCGGGACACCTCACGGCGTCCACTTTCCAGAGTTGCCTGACCCGGCGGTTGGGGGCCTGAGAGTTTATGGGGAGAGCTTGCTCCTTCGGCGTCCCGACCAGCGAGCGACCGGGACTCTCCCGCACAGGTGTGAGCGGCATCGGTATGGAGTTGTGGGACGGGGCACGGATGACCCGGGGATGCCTACCAGGAGCGAATGATCGGCTCCCGACTGGCGCCGGTCCCCTCGACGCCGGCTGCGTTCAGCCACGATTCCACTCCCCGAACACTAGCTGCGGGAGCCCCGCGGACCAACCAGTGACCCCCACCGAAACCTGTTCGCAACATGAACCCACGAACCCGTGGAGCCGTGGGCCGTGGCCACGGGACCATCGGTCGTCCGCCATCCGATCCTGCGGGCGGAGGCGGCGGCCTCGGCGTCAGGGCCGCCCGCCGGTAGGCGATACGAGCGCGGACATCTATGTATC
>NZ_CDWTMG010000163.1:0-10906 GCF_977945845.1 Frankia sp. CcMO1 | reverse complement strand
CCTGTCCTTACCGTCCCAGTCCTTCTTGTCCTTACCGTCCCAGTCCTTCTTGTCCCAGCTCTCCTTCTCCCAGCGAATCTTGGTCCAGTGCTCCTTGACGACGTGCTTGGTGACGCGCTTGTCCTTCGGGCCGTCGTGACCATCGGAGGCCAACGCGCTCGTGGCCGCGGGCCCCGCGGCGACAACCAGAGCCGCCGTCGTGGACAGAGCGACAACTGCGGCTTTTCTCCTTGCGGAACTTCCCATGACTCCCCCATTGCTAGCGGAAAATGACCAAATGCTGTCGGCAGTGGAGGCCATTTCGGTCAGCGAGGACCGAAATCGGATCACCGACCAAACTCGAGCGATCCGCACTCAGGCTGATTTCCGCAGAGAAACACGCTTCCACGCAAATGACACAGCCCGCCCCGGGATCTTGGGATCTTCCCCTCCCGGCACCTCCGACTACGGAGAGTAGCTTCGACGTTGCCAATAGGTGGGAGGCGCGCATGATCGACTCGGGTGAGTCCATCCGGGTGGCTCCAGCGGAGCCCTCGGCGGCGACACCACCTGACGGATCACCTGACAGCCCCACGATGGGGCGCCGATCGGCAGGCATCGGCATCGGCCGGCCCGTTCGTGGCGGGGTTACTGTTCGCCGGCTGTTCCGAGCGGCATCGAAAAACTGGTAGAAATTGCACCCGCCAACTCGCCGATCATGATCGATCGGTAATTGACCGATATTCCTGGCGGCGGCGCGACAACCTCCCTAGGCTGCCTTCATGACGGGTTACCATCTGGCCCAGGTGAACATCGCCCGACTGCTCGCGCCGCCCGGCTCCTCCGCGCTGACCGACTTCGTCGCCGGTCTCACTCCCACCAACACGCTCGGCGACGGGCAGCCTGGCTTCGTCTGGCGCCTGCGGGCCGAGGATGGCGACACCGTCGTACGCACGTTCGTGTGGGAGGGCGACGGCGACCATGCGATCATCGTGAACCTGACCGTCTGGGAGTCGGTGGAGGCGCTGGCCAACTTCGTCTTCCGTAGCGGCCACGGGGCGTTCCTACGCCGTCGGCGCGAGTGGTTTCATCCCACCCAGCGGACGACCAACGCCCTGTGGTGGGTACCCGCCGGGCATCGGCCGGGGACGGACGAGGCCGAGGACCGGGTTCGTCACCTGCGGGCCCACGGTCCGACCGCCACCGCCTTCACGTTCCGGCTGACGTTTCCACCGCCGGACCGGCGGATCTCCCTGGTCCCGGGAAGCGGCCCGGAGAACACCGCCGAGCAGCCAGGCCGAGCGGCACCGAGAAACGCGGCGGCCGGAGGCTGATCCGGCGATGGGCTCCCGCGCCGAGGACGTGAAAAAATATGCTGGAAAGATGTACGGAAAATACGCGTGAAACCCTTTTCAGGGGACGGTCGGGTCGGTGTGGTCGATCCAGTTGGACAGAATGGCACCGAAGACGGCCGGATCCTCCGCACGGTTCCAGAACGCGGTGGCGGCCTGGACCGCGGTGGCCCCGGCCAGCAGGTAGTCGGCGACGTCGCGCCCGTCGGTCACACCCCCGACCCCGACGATGTCCACACTCTCCGGGAGCAGGCGGCGTAGCTGGCGCACCTGACCGAGCCCGACGGGCTTGAGCGCCGGCCCGCTCATACCGGCGAGCTCGACGTCGACGACTGGTCGGTGCGCCTCGTCGACGGCGAAGGCGTTGGGGAAGGTATTCACCGCCGTGACGAACCGCGGGCCACCGGGACGCGCGGCGACCTCATCGATCACCGTTGCGAGCTCCGCCAGAGCCGACGGATCGGAGAACGGCGAGATCTTGACTCCGTAGGGGACGCGTCGGGCCGGATCGGCACCAGCCTGCGCCACCAGCGTGTCGCCCACCGCCGTGCAGATCGTCGCGGTGTGCCCGGGATCGAAGCAGGCGATGCGCTTCTGCGTTCCGCCGTCCCAGACGTTCGGGCAGGCCAGGTTCAGTTCGATCAGATCGACCCCCGTCCGCGCCACGACCGCGGAGATCTCGCGGTATTCGTCGACACCGAACCCGGCGACGCTGACGGTCAACGGCTTGCCCGCCAGGTGAGCGCGCCGCACCATGCCGGGCAGATGCGCGGCATAGTAGTCCAGTCCGCGGTTGGGAAGCCCGAGCGCGTTCAACGAGTAGACTCGGCCAGGCCAGTAGACGTTGCCGGAGTTGCCTGACCGCGGTTCTCTGGTGATCGAACCAACGACGATCATCGAGACCGCCGACCGGGCGAACGTTTCGACATCCTCGGCGGTCTTGCAGGTGCCGGCCGCGTTCATGATCGGATGTTCCAGGGAGACACCGCACAGACCGCTCATGACCCCACCCTAGGGGACGTAATGAAGTAACAAATACGTGATCGAGAGCATCATCGCAGGTCACAGGCCTGTGGAGGGTTCGAAACGCGCAAGTTATTTCATTTCGACTCCCTAGGGTTTTCGCCTGGATCAGGTTCGTGACCGGCAATCGATGATCCGGGTCGCCACCCTCATGCCACGGCGGAGGTTTTTCCGTGGCGCGCCCGCAAACGGTCGATGGCCTTCTGGTAGACCTTCTCGCGCAGGGCGGCAATACGCAACGGCTCGAGCTCGGCGGTGCCGACCCGACCGCGGGCACCCACCGTCTCCGCGAACTCCGGGTCGGTGAGGAAGGGTTCCAGGGCGTCGGCGAGTGCGGGGGCGTCCTCCGGCGGGATGACCGTGCCGCCCTTCCATTTCGCCACCCAGGTGGCCACCCCGGTTGTCGCGGTCGCGACGACCGGGCGTCCCGAGGCCATTCCCTCGAGACCCGCGATGGAGAAGCTCTCGAACCGGCTCGGCACGACGACCGCCCGTGCCTCCTCATAGGCCTTGACCAGCTCGGGACGGGTCAGGTGGCCGGCGAAACGGCAGGTGACGCCGAGTTTGACCGCCTGCTGCTCCAGCCAGGTCCCGGTCGCCACACCCTCGATCGTGCCCGAGGACTGACCGGCGAAGACCACCGTCGCCTCGACACCCCGTTTCTTCAGCAGCGCGGCCGCCTCGATCAGGACATCCAGCCCCTTGCGCCATTCGAGCCGTCCGACGACGAGCAACGTCGGGTCGGTGTGCTGGGGCGACGCCACCTCCATGTACGGGGACCGGTCGAACGGGTAAGGAATGACGTCCGCGTCGGTATCCCTATCCAGCCAGCCGAAACCGCGCAGCGTGGTGACGATCAGCTCAGAGGGAGCGGTGCGCGCGTCGGCGCGCAGAGCGGAGAACCGGTCGATCCGGTCGGCCACCGCGCCCCTGCCGTGCAGCCGGCCGTCCCGCAGGCGCACATCCATCATCGTCGGGGTGTGCAGGTGGATCACGAGGGGGATGTCGCGGCGCAGGGCGGTACGCAGGCCCCGGGTCTCGCCGTCCTGAGTCTCGATCACGTCGGGACGCAGACCGAGACGACGCAGCCAGAAAGCATAGGAAACCGCGAGAACGAACCGCAGGGAGAGCGAATCACGAGGGTGGTTCTCCCCCTGGAACGACCGGCCGAGTGGGCCGAGAAACCTGGTGACGGGCAACCGCAGGAGAGGCCGCCGGTGCACCATCACCCCGTCATGATCCTCATCCGTGCGGTAGCGTCCCTGCGCGCAGAGGATATGAACCCGATGACCGAGCGCGACCAGTGCGTGAGCGATGTCGTGTGTATAGACTCCCGCCCCGTCCCAGATGATCGGCGGATACTGCTCGCACAAGAAGACGATCTCCATGCCCAATCCCCCACCGCGAGCGAACTTCGGTCAGCTCACCTTATCGCCACGATAACCGGTTGCTGCAGAGGTTTTGGATTTGCGACCACTCGCGCCGCGCCGGCCCACAGATAGGGGTATAGCGACTTCCCTCGCGGCCCGGCTCGCGAGGGAGGTCGCCGGGATACCTGGTCCGGGGCGTGGGCTACAGGGACGGACTGACCACTCAGCCGCGTAACGGCATGGACCGGCCGGTCCTGGAACCGTGCGCCGGCGGGACCCCGGTGCCGTACAGCCGCGGACCCGACAACCCTCCCGAACCCGAACCCGAACCCGAACCGGTGGCCGGCCCTGGCCCGGCACCCGTCGGCCGGGTGACCTTCGGTTCGATCCGGCGCAGCATGACGGCCGTGAGGATCAGTGCCACGACACCGATCAGCACGCAGATCACGATGTCGAGGACCCAGATCGCCACGCTGTGCTTCCACAGCCCGTCGGCCGGGTCGGTCCGCAGGGTCTCGTTACCGAACTTGCTGACGTCGTTGAGATCGTCCGTGGACGCCAGGGCCGCGAACCCCCAGCGGGCCGGGACGAGCAGGCTGATCTGCTCCAGCACGGGGCGCCCGACCAGCGAGGTCAGTCCCCCCGGAGAACACCAGCTGACCCATCGTGACCAGGACCAGGATCGGCATGGTCTTGTCCGCGTTGTCGATCAGCGTCGAGACCAGCAGACCGATCATCATCGAGGCGAGCGCCGCGACACTCACCGCGATCAGACACTCCAGCACCGGCGAGCCGAGCACGACCGCCCTCGGCGGGGTCCGGCCCACCAGCCCGATCAGGGTGAAGACAAGACACTGGGCGGTGGTGATCCCGGTCAGCAGAATGATCTTTGATCCAAGGTAGGCGGTGCGGGACAGCCCGATCGTGCGTTCCCGCCGGTAGATCGGCCGCTCCTTGACGATCTCCCGGACCGAGTTGGCCATGCCCATGAAACAGGCACACAGCACCAGGACGAGGAGAACCTTCGTCGCGTCGGTGTTCGGCGCCTGGGGTAACGCACGCAGCCCGTCCGGGGCGCGGATCACCTGTGGGACGACGCCGAGCAGGAACGGGAAGGCAATGATCAGCCGTAGGTACGACCGGTCGGCGAGCACGACCCGCCAGTACCGTCGGGTCAGCGTCGCGAGCTGGGCCCGGACCGGCTGCTGGCGCACGCTGGGCAGCTCCGGCGGTGCCTTGCGCACCGCGGGCGCCACGATCGCGGAGGGTACGAAGAACTCCGAGTCCCGGAACCGCTCCGCCATCTCCTCACCCGGAGTGGCCTCGAGCTCGCGGAACACCGCCGCGAACTCGCGGAAGTCCTCCTTGCCGAAGAACCGCAGCGCCCCGTCCGCAGGCCCGAAGTAGGCCACGTGCCCGCCGGGCGCGAGCACGAGGATGAAGTCGCACAGGTCCAGGAACAGCACACTGTGGGTGACGACGATGACGGTCCGGCCGGTCTCGTCGCCGGAGCCGGCGCCGCCGCCCTTCGCCAGGCCCCGCAGGGTTTCCATCACAGACTGGTCATTGGCCGGGTCCAGACCGGAGGTCGGCTCGTCCAGGAACAGCAGAGAGGGCCGGGTGAGCAGCTCCAGCGCGACGCTGGTGCGCTTCTTCTGGCCGCCGGAAAGCCGGAAGACCGGTGTGTTGGCGTGCGCGGTCAGTCCAAGCTGGCCGATGACCTCCTCCACCCGGGCCCGCCGCTCCTCGGCGGTGGTGTCGGCGGGGAAACGCAACTCCGAGCCGTACAGCAGAGCCTCACGCACGGTCAGCTGATCGTGCAGCGGGTCGGCCTGCGGCACGTACCCGATCCGGCGTCGCAACTCGTCATACTCGGCGTAGAGGTCACGTCCCGCGTAGATCACCGATCCCCGGTCCGCCGGTCGGAAGCCGGTGAGAGCGTTGAGGAGCGTGGACTTGCCGGCCCCGCTCGGTCCGACGACGCCGAGCAGGGAACGGCCCGGCAGCCGGAAGGTCATGTCGTGCATGAGCTGCTTGGTGCCGGCCCACACCGACAGCGCCTGCGCCTCGAAGGCCACGTCACCGGAGTCGACGTATTCGACGAGCGAGTTTCCCTCGAGCTGGAACAGATGATGGCCGATGGCGATGATGTCGCGTTGCATCACCCGCGCCCGGGTGACCCGGTGACCGTTGACGAAGGTGCCGTTGGCGGAAGCGAGGTCGACGAGCTCGACACCGGCCACCGAGATGTGCAGCTCGGCGTGATGGCGGGACGCGAGCAGGTCGCCCACGTTGATGTCGTTGTCGCGGGACCGGCCCATCCGCACCCGTCCGATCGTCAGCGGATGCACGCGCCGCCGGTCGTGCACGATCGTCGCCTGCCCCACGGCCGAGTCGGGCCCGCCCGACTGCGCAGGTGCCGCTGGGACGGGCGCCGACGCAGCGCCCGGCGCCGGTTCGGACCACCATTCCGTGCCCGGCACCGCCGCGCCCGGCGACGACGGCGACGGCGACGGCGACGGCGGGCCGGCAAGGGGGATGGGTGCCCCGCCCGGGCTATGGGTCGGCGCGGTCGGCGGGATCATCGGCGGGGCCGGACGCAGAACGAGCACCACCTCAGGTCCGTCCACCGCGCCGAGCCGGAGCCGGAGCTCCCCGGAGACGGCAAGACCGCCCACACGGCAGCCATCCCGCCAGAGACCGTTGGCGCTGATGTCCTCGATCCGCCATCCGCCGACGTCGGGATGCAGCACCAGATGCCGGCGCGACACCCGGCCATCGTTGATCACAATGTCGGCCGTACGGGCCCGCCCCACCACGACCGGCTTGTCTCCGGTGAGCGTCGCCTCCCCCGCGGGGGTGGTGACGTGAAGCGGGGTCGGAACCACCAGCACTCTCCCTCGCTCCTTCGATCGCCAGACGCACCATAGTGTGCCTGTGCAGAGGGAGTTTTCCCGCCCCTTCCGCAACATGTCCGAAAGCTGACGGCCACGAGACGGCGCCACGACGGGTTGGAGCGTGCTGGATCCGGACACCGACCGGTCCGGGGAACGAGGAAATGCGGTGGGCGGGTGGTGGAAATCGAATCAGTTCCAGCGGGCCGCACGGGTGCCGCCGTCGGGTAGGCGGGCGGAACCGACGGCCTGACCGCGGTTGTTGACCGCCACGGCGCGGCTGGTGCCGCCGCCGAAATCGCCCAGGAGCACCATCCGACCGTGGGACCAGCGGAATCCGTGCTCGGCGCCGTCGGGCGTACTGCTGACGCCAACGATGTCGCCACGGTCGCTGATCGCCGCCGGCGTGCTGGAAGGGCCGCCGAGGATGCCGAGATCCGTCACGCGGCCGTCCTCCCAGCGGAAGCCGCGACCGCCACCGTTGCCGTCGAACGTCGAACCGACGACCTGCCCAGCGTCGTTGATCGCCGTCGCCAGGCTGCCACGACCGCCCAGCGCGCCAAGATCGATGATCCTCCGACCCCGCCAGACGACCGCGTGCATCGTCCGATCGGCGGTCTGGGCCCAGCCGACGACGTCCCCACGATCGTTGATGTCGGCGGCCCAGCTCCCGACACTACCGGGCAGGTCGGGCAGATCGGTCCACCGCCCTCGGGTCCACCGGGCGGTGCGGGAACGGCCCCCCTCGTCCACCCGAACGGCGACCTGTCCGCTGTCACTCACCGCCACGGCAAAGCTGGCGGCACCCGACGGCGCGCCAAGATCGACGGTCCGGCCACGCCACCAGCTCACGGCACGAGGCGGCGCGGTGAACGTGGTTCTGGTCCCGACCACCTGGCCGCGCTCGTTCTGGTCCTCGACCCGGAAATCGAGATCGACGAGAACGCCGCCGGGCCGGAACACGAATCCGGTGTCGGGGGCGCCGCGGTGGGGGCGGAAGCCTGTCACCTGGCCGGCGTTGCTGATCCGCGACGGCCCGGGGGCCCCGTCCGGCAGCGCCGTCACCGCACTCTCCGACCATCGCAGGCCGTGGAGGTCGTAGGAGCCCGCGGAGCCGATGCCGACGACCTCTCCCCGATCGTTGATCGCTGTCGCCGTACTGAACAAGTACCCGGATGGAAAGCCCAGATCCACCGGCGCAACCGGTCCACCCGGGACCGCGTGCCGTCGCGCCGCGGCGCCGTTCGCCGGAACCATCGCCAGGATGAGGGCGGCAGCCATCGTGCCCGCCATGGTCGCCGCCCGTACCGCCCGTACCGCCCGTACCGCCCGCATCATCGCCCTTCCGCAGGGGCCGGCCATGCTCCGGGAACGCCGTCCCGGACGCACCTCGAAACCACGACATGAAGTGAGGCAAGTATTACGTTCCGCATCGACATCGGTGCCGTCGACTCGGCGTGGGCTCGACGACCGCGTGGTCCTTTCGTGGTCCGGAGGCGATCGAGCCGCCGGTCACGGCGTTTAGTGAGACGTCGGTGCCAGATACCGAAGAAAAACCACATTGTCGAGTTGTCGGACCTCGACGAGGCGAAGGGGCGAGCGGACGTCGTTGGGGAAGACCCCCGGTCCCACAAAGGTCGGCGCATCGCGCTCGCCGACGAAGAACGGGGCGACGGTAAGATGCAGCTCGTCGACCAGGCCGGCGGTGAGGAAGGCCGTATGCAGCGAGGTACCACCCTCCACCAGCAGCCGGCGGACGCCACGCCGGGCGAGATCGGTCAGGATGGCGGCGACCTCGACCCGGGGCCGACCGGGAAGCTCGACCAGGATGACGCGCGCGGTGAAGGTGGCGCGTTCGGTGCGGGCAGCGGGCGCGGTGCGGATCGCCGCCGACGCCGATTGCGGCGTTGACAGCTCGGGAGACGAGGTCGGCGCGGCGATCGGCAACGATGATCCGGCCCGACGGTAAATGATCGTCTCGACCGGGTCGGTGGTGAACAGCCGAGCGCTCGGGTCGAGATCTCCCCCGCCGGACAGCACGACCTTGATCGGCGTGGGCGGACGCCCGGCCGCCTCCCGCGCCGCCCGACGGTGCTGCGCGCGCACGGCGAGGTGGGGATTATCCCGCCGGACAGTGGCCGCGCCGACGAGGATCGCGTCACAGCCGGCACGCACCTCGTCCACCCGGTCGAGATCGGCGGCACTGGAGAGGATCAGCCGCTCATCCGAGCTATCGTCGATGTGCCCGTCCAACGACATCGCGCAGCTGCAGATGACGTACGGCCGGCCAGCAACAGCGCCTCGGCCCACAGCGTCATCGTCGACACGCCGGCTCATTCCCATGACGACCATCATCCCAGACCCGACATGCCCGGCAGACCTGTCGGACCCTGGGACTACCGTCAACAGATGTGCGGATCGCGACGTGGAACATCAACTCTGCGAAGGCTCGGCAGGCCCGCCTGATCGAATGGCTCGACCGGGCCGAGCCGGATGTGGTGTGCCTGCAGGAGACGAAGCTGTCGGACGACGTCTTCTTGGAGCTGTTCGACGAGGATCTGTTCCGCCGGGGCTACCGGGTCGCCCATCACGGCGACGGCCGGTGGAACGGCGTGGCGATCCTGTCGCGAGACACCCTCGACGACGTCGCGCGGGGTCTTCCGGGCGATCCGGGCTTTCCCGGTCCCGAGCCTCGCGCCATCGCCGCGACCTGCGGCGGCATCCGGATCTGGTCGCTGTACGTACCCAACGGCCGGACCATCGACGGCCCTCATTACGCCTACAAGCTGGCCTGGCTCGCCGCGCTGCGCGAGGTGGTGGCCGAGGCCACGGCCCAGGGCGCGGTGATGGCGTTGGGTGATTTCAACATCGCGCCAACGGACGCCGACGTCTGGGACATCACCCAGTTCGAGGGCGCCACCCACGTCACCCCGGCGGAACGCGCGGCACTCGCAGAACTCGTCAACGCCGGGCTCATCGATGTGCTGCGGGCCCGCTGGCCCGACGACGCCGTCTACACCTACTGGGACTACCGCCAGCTGTGTTTCCCGAAGAACCTTGGGATGCGCATCGACCTGGCTCTGGCGACCGCCGACGTGGCGGGCCGCGTGCGCGCGGTCTGGGTGGACCGAGCGGCCCGCAAGGGTGTCGGGACGAGCGACCACGCTCCCGTCATCGTCGATCTGGACACCGCGCCGGACGGCGACATCGGGCCGATGGTGCCGCCTCCGTCGAGTGGTAGCTCGGCCGGACGGTCCGCCCCGGGACGGACCTCCTCCGCCGGCACCGGACCGCGCCGCCGCTGAGCCGGGCGGTCCCGGCAGGATCGACCGGTCCGGCGGGGTATGCCGCCCGGTGCGAGGGAACCGCTGCCCGGCGTGCGGACATCGGCGTCCGCACGCCGGGTGCGCTCCTCAGGCGGTGGAACCGGCCGCGGCCGGCGTGGCCGGCTCGGCGGGCCGCGGCGTCGCGGATTCCGCCGGCAGCCCCGGGGAGCCACCCTCGGCAACCTCGGCCGGCCGGGCGTCGCGGACGACCGGGGTGATCTCAATCCGGGTCGCCTTGGGCTCCGCCGCCGCGCCGACGAGACGGACTGTCAGGATGCCCCGGTCGTAAGTGGCCGAGATCCGCTGCGCGTCCACGCCCTCGGGAAGCCGGAACTCCCGGCGGAAGGAACCGTGCCAGCGCTCGCGGTGCACGCGACCAGCGTGCTCGCTCTCGCTGCCGGCCGCACGCTTCCCGCGGACGACCAGGCGACCCCGGTCGATCTCGACCACGACGTCCCGCTCGACATCGACCCCGGGCAGCTCGAGGTTGATCAGTACATCCGCTCCCTCGGTAACCACATCAGCCGACGGGACGGCGAACTCGGTGACCGACGACCGTCCGGTAAGCACCGGACGCCGCGGGCCCCAGGCACGCCGAACAATCTCGTCGAACTCCCGGTCCATGCGCCCCAGCGCGGCAAACGGGTCCCACAGGTAGGTGCTCACGACGCTCCCCCTCCAAAAGATTGATCTTTCTAGGGCCGATCTCTGTACATCGATGCCGATCGAGACGCGCCCGCCCCTCAGGCGCCCCCTGGACGGATCACCTTCGGTGCGACTGCCTCCCGCTCTCACAGTTAGTGAGTCTAAGACGCTCAACCTTGCTGTTGCAAGTGAGGGCAAAGAATTTGTTGGATGTGAGGCAGGACACCGAAGCGGCGAACGGTCGCAGCGGCCGGCCCCGAGCGGCCGGGCAGCGGGGCCCGGCGCCGGCCCGGCGCGGCGGGCCGGCTCTCCTGGAG
>NZ_CDWTMG010000162.1:0-10906 GCF_977945845.1 Frankia sp. CcMO1 | reverse complement strand
CGCGTGATCCGAGCCGGGGCGAGACGACCGGCCCCATGCCGGCAGCCGACGGACCGTCCGGCCCGGAGGCCGCGCCGCCGCCGTTCGCGGCCTCGTCAGTGCCCGCTCGGCCGGGAACCGTGAGCGGCATTCCGGTCCGGTTGATGAGGTCGGCCTGTCGGCCCAGGTCGGACTCGATCTGGGCGAGCCGGTCGAGCATCTCGGAAGCGTCCCCGTCGCGCTCACGGATCGTGCGCAGCGCGTCCATCAGGGTCAGCCACTGGTCCCGACCGACGGTGATCTGCTCGGCGAGGCGGTTGGCCGAGTAGGCCGGAAACAGCCGTTCCGTGGCGGCGGCGATCTGCTGGACCTCACCGGGGTTGAGCCGGCCGGGCTTGCGCCGGATGTAGTTGACGACGTCCTTGATGCTGATGATCGTCACTCCGTCGAGGGCGCCGTCGCTCCACAGGACGTTGGCCTCGACCATCACCAGGATCGGACTTATCGGGATCTTAAGCATCGGCAGTGCTGCGCGGATCTGGTTGCGGACCTCGCCACCCAACCAGGCGGTGCGGTCGATCGGGGGCTTGAGTGACTCTCCGTCACAGGTCGCCCCACCCTTCTTGTACCGCACGGTGCCCTTGTTGTTGTCGCTGCTGAGCACCATCACCCCGCCGGGCCCGACCAGGAGGTGACCGATGGTCGCCTCGGAGTAGGGGACGGCCCGGTCGTGCAGGATGACGTACCCTTGGCGGCGCAGCCGGGCGATGGCGCGGGCGGTCCTGCGCTCCGCCTCGGCCCCCTCGCGCAGCGACTCGACGTCGGGGGCGGTCCCGAACGAGGCGATCACGATCCCGGCCGGCCAGGCGATGAAGACCAGCAGGAACACGACGACCGCGACCGTGGGCAGCCCCAGGCCGAAGCCGATGACGAGGGCGAGAACGAGTCCCACCAGGGCCGAGCGCACCGCGGTGCCGGGTACCTCGCGGCTCAGCTTGTCCCGCCGCACGAGTGCCTGGTTCTCCCTGGCCCGGAGGTACTCCGTCTGCAGGGAGTGTCCAGGGCGGCCGACTCGGGTCATCGTCGGCCGGGTGATCGTCGCCATCGTGCCCACCATGTTCGCAGGGTTGTCGTTCGCGGAGTTGTCGTTCGCGGGGTCGTCAACGTCGGTAGGGCCCGTCCGCTGGGGCACGCCGGGCGTCGTCAAGGCATCGCTGGCACCGGGCCCATGCACAACGTGAAGGTGGCGAGCACCGCGGGACACACGATCGCCCGGTCACCGTGGGCGAAAGCTGTCCTTATGGTGCGTCGAAGCACCTGCCGGCACAAGGGTGGACCTCGTCGGCCCGGGAGGCTCCCGGCGGGGGGAGCGACGTTCCGGGATGGCGGGATCCGGGGCGCCGTGGTAGTCGTGACGGTGCGAGGCGTTGCGTGTTGGTTGGGCGTCTGCCGCTGAACGTAGCAGTCTCGTGCACCTCGCGCGGACGATCGGGCCTTTGGGCCCCTTAGCTCGGGCCGCTCGGACCACATCGTGGCAGGGTCGACGGTGAGCGGGTTCGCTGTCGGCCTCATAGTGCCCCTACGCCCGGGGGTGGGGACCCAGCCAGGCAGGTTGGCCGGGAGGTGGGACCGGACCCGCCCCTACGGTGGCGCGGGCCACTTGTCCGGGTGGCGTGAGCCACTCGTCCCATACGTTGCTGGTCGGTACGAGCAGGCTCGCCCGCGATAGTGGGTGCCAGATGGAGGATGCTGTGAGAATTGCGATCGGTGGAGCGATCACGCTGATTGCTCTCGCGGTTGCCGGGCGCCGGGTTTTCTGGCTGTTCCGGCTGATCAGGTCCGGCCAGCCGGCCGAGGGCCGGCTCGACGACCTGCCGACCCGCGTCTGGACGGAGATCAGCGAGGTCGGGGGGCAGCGCAAGCTGCTGAAGTGGTCGGTGCCCGGGGCGGCCCACTTCTTCACCTTCTGGGGCTTCACGATCCTGCTGCTGACCGTCATCGAGGCCTACGGCGGCCTGTTCGACGACGACTTCCACATCCCGGGATTCGGGCACTGGGCGGCCATCGGCTTCCTCGAGGACTTCTTCGCCGTGGCGGTCCTCGCCGGCCTGGCCGCCTTCACGATCATCCGGTTGAAGGACGCCCCGGCGCGGCTGGAGCGCAAGTCGCGATTCTACGGCTCGCACACCGGGCCGGCCTGGGTCATCCTCGGCCTGATCACCGCCGTCATCGTGACACTGTTGATCTGCCGTGGCGCCCAGTACAACACCGGCAACCTCCCGCAGGGCCAGACAAAGTGGGCCTTCGCGTCCTACGCCGTGAGCCACATCTTCTCCGGCCTCTCCCACGAGGTGAACGAGGGCATCGAGACGGCCTTCCTACTGCTCAACATTGCGGTGATCATGGGCTTCTCGGTGCTGGTGGTCTACTCGAAGCACCTGCACATCGGCCTGGCTCCGATCAACGTCGTGCTCAAGCGCCAGCCGGTGGCCCTCGGCCCGCTGGCCACCACCCCCGACATCGAGAAGCTGATGGAGGAGGACGAGCCGGTCGTCGGCGTCGGCAAGGTCGAGGACTTCTCCTGGAAGGCCATGCTCGACTTCGCCACCTGCACCGAGTGCGGGCGGTGCCAGAGCCAGTGCCCGGCGTGGAACACTGGCAAGCCGCTGTCACCGAAGTTGTTGATCATGGATCTGCGTGACCACCTCTTCGCCAAGGCGCCCTACCTGCTGTCCACCGAGGGCGCGGCGGAGGGCGAGGAGGCGCCGAAGGCGGTCACCGGGATCGCCGAGGACGCCTCCGACTCCCACACCGTGCACCATGTGCCCGAGTCCGGCTTCGGCCGGGTGCCGCAGCCCGGTCAGCCGCAGGTCGACCGGCCGCTGGTCGGCACCGAGGAGGAGGGCGGGGTCATTGATCCCGACGTCCTGTGGTCGTGCACCAACTGCGGCGCGTGCGTTGAACAGTGTCCGGTGGACATCGAGCATGTCGACCACATCGTCGACATGCGTCGCTACCAGGTGATGATCGAGTCGGCGTTCCCGTCCGAGGCCGGCGTCATGCTGCGCAACCTCGAGAACAACGGCAACCCGTGGGGCGTCTCGCCGCGGACCCGCACCGAGTGGACCGAGGGCCTGCCCTTCGAGGTGCGTGTCCTCGGCGACGGTGAGCAGATCCCCGACGACGTCGAGTACCTGTACTGGGTCGGCTGCGCCGGGGCGATCGAGGACCGCGCCAAAAAGGTCGCGCGGGCCTTCGCGGAGCTCCTGCACACCGCCGGGGTCGAGTTCGCGATCCTCGGTACGAACGAGTCCTGCACCGGAGACCCGGCGCGCCGGCTCGGCAACGAGTACCTGTACCAGGAGATGGCCAAGGCGAACATCGAGCTGCTGAACGCCACGGGCGTCAAGAAGATCGTTGCCACCTGCCCGCACTGCTTCAACAGCCTCGCCCGGGAGTACTCGGCTCTCGGCGGTCAGTACGAGGTCGTCCACCACACCCAGCTGCTCGGCAAACTGGTCGAGGAGCGCAAGCTGGTGCCGGTGACCCGGGTGGAGTCGTCGGTCACCTACCACGACCCCTGCTTCCTCGGGCGGCACAACAAGGTCTACACCCCGCCGCGGGAGATCCTGGCGGCAATCCCGGGCATCCGGGGCCAGGAGATGCACCGCTGCAAGGACCGCGGCTTCTGCTGTGGTGCCGGCGGCGCGCGGATGTGGATGGAGGAGAAGATCGGTAAGCGGGTCAACGTGGACCGGATGGAGGAGGCCCTCGGCCTCGACCCGGACGTCGTGTCCACCGCCTGCCCGTTCTGCATCGTGATGCTCACCGACGCCGTCACCGAGAAGAAGCTGAGCGGCGAGGCGAAGGACGGCGTCGAGGTGCTCGACGTCTCCCAGCTCCTGGCCCGTTCGCTGGCGCCGGCGGCGCCAGCGGCTCCGACCGAGGCGTCCGCCGAGCCTGTCGGCTAGATTGTGCCCTTGCCTTTCCAGAGGGATAAATTGAACATGAAACCCTCTGGAAAGGCAAGGAAGCTGAAAGGCAAGGAAGTCAGCCTGGGGGGATCTCCCCGTTCGGGACCGGTGCGCGGGTGAAGTCCCGGTAGGCCCTCGACGGAGTCGGGCCGCGCTGGCCCTGGTAGCGCGAGCCGTAAATGGTCGAGCCGTACGAGTGCTCGGCCGGCGAGGACAGCCGGAACAGGCAGAGCTGGCCGATCTTCATGCCGGGCCAGAGTTTGATCGGCAGCGTCGCCACGTTCGACAGTTCCAGCGTGACGTGCCCGGAGAAGCCGGGGTCGATGAAGCCCGCCGTCGAGTGCGTGAGCAGCCCGAGCCGGCCGAGACTCGACTTCCCTTCCAGCCGGCCGGCGAGATCGTCGGGCAGGGTGACGATCTCCAGCGTCGAGCCGAGGACGAACTCGCCCGGATGCAGGACGAACGGCTCGTCGCCCTCCGGGGCGATGAGCTCGGTGAGATCCTCCTGCTCGAGAGAGGGATCGATGTGGCTGTACCGGTGATTGGCGAAGACCCGGAACCAGCAGTCCAGCCGTAGGTCGATGCTGGACGGCTGGATGAGGCCAGGGTCGTGGGGGTCGAGACGGATCCGGCCCGTGGCGATCTCGGTCCGGATGTCCCGGTCGGACAACAGCACGTCCCGGACGTTAGAGCATGAGCGGTTGATCTTCACCCTCTACCCGGAGGTTGATCTTCACCGTCCACCCGGAGGAGGACGGAGCCGCGTGGAAGAGTGAGACGGAGCGTGACCCGGGTAGGAGGCACGTGGCCGGTCGATGAATACCCGGCCGGACGGGTGGGTGCTCCCGGGGAAGGCTGGGGCGGAAGGGACAGGCGGGACGGATGCTCGGGCTACCCGATCACATCGAGGCATGTCTGTTCGACCTGGATGGCGTGCTGACGAACACTGCGACGATCCACGCGGCTGCGTGGAAAGAGATGTTCGACGATTTCCTGGAGAACTGGGCCAAGCGGTCGGGAGGGCCGTTCGTCCCCTTCGACCTCGAGCATGACTATGCCGAGTGCGTTGACGGCCGGCCCAGGATCGACGGAGTGCGAGCCTTTCTCGACGCCCGTCACATCAGGCTTCCCGACGGAACACCGGACGACCCGCCGTCCGCGCTCACCGTGCATGGGCTGTCCAACCGGAAGAATTTCCTCCTGCTGGAACGGATTAGGAGGGACAGTGTGGACATCTACCCCGGCTCGGTGACGTACCTGCGGGAACTGGCCGCGCGGGGGATCCCCCGCGCGGTCGTCTCCTCCAGCGCCAACTGCGCCGAGGTGTTGAAGGCGACCGGGCTTGACGCCCTCGTCGACGGAGCGGTGGACGGCGTCGTCGCCGCCCGTGACCATCTCGCCGGAAAGCCAGCGCCCGACACCTTCCTCGCCGGCGCCCGGCTGCTCGGGGTGCCGCCGCGGCGGGCGGCGGTGTTTGAGGACGCCCTGGCCGGCGTCGAGGCGGGGCGGGCCGGCGGGTTCGGCTGGGTCGTGGGGGTCGACCGGGTAGGGCACGCCGCAGCGTTGCGCGCCCACGGGGCCGACATCGTGGTAAACGACCTGGCGGACCTGCTCGGCCACGGCTCCGGACCCGGCCCCGCGTGATCGACAAAGCGTCTTATCTGATTGAGCCGTGGTCCATCCAGGAGTCCGGTCTCGACATCTCCGATCTGGGCCGGTCCGAGTCATTGTTCGCCCTGTCCAACGGCCATATCGGGCTCCGGGGAAACCTCGACGAGGGCGATCCGCACGGCCTGCCGGGCACCTACCTGAACTCGGTCCACGAGCTGCGGCCCCTGCCCTATGCCGAGGCCGGCTATGGATATCCCGAGTCCGGCCAGACGGTCATCAACGTCACCAACGGCAAGGTGATCCGTCTACTCGTCGACGACGAGCCGTTCGACATCCGCTATGGCGATCTGCGGTCGCATCAGCGGGCGATCGACTTCCGGGAGGGCGTGCTCCGGCGGGACGTGGAATGGGTCTCGCCGGCGGGGCAGACCATCCGGGTGCACTCCGAGCGGCTGGTGTCGTTCTCGCAGCGTTCCATCGCGGCCGTGTACTACGAGATCGAGCCGGTGGGCGACCCGGCGCGGATCGTCATCCAGTCGGAGCTGGTGGCCAACGAGCAGCTGCCGGCCTGGCACGGTGACCCGCGGGCCGCGGCTGCGCTGGAGTCGCCGCTGCGGTCCGAGCGCCATCGGGCGAGCGGCACGATGGTCGAGCTCGTCCACATCACCCACCGCAGCGAGATCCGTGTCGCCGCGGCCATGGACCACGAGTTCGCCGGGCCGGACTCGCTGGGTGTCTCCTCGGAGAGCGAGCCGGACGCCGGCCGGGTGACGGCCACGGCGGTGCTTGCCCCGGGCGAGAAGCTACGGATGGTCAAGTTCATCGCCTACGGTTGGTCGGAGCAACGGTCCCTCCCAGCCCTGAGGGACCAGGCCGCCGCGGCGCTGGTCGCAGCGCGGCAGACCGGGTGGCCCGGTCTCGTCGGCGAGCAGCGGCAGTACCTGGATGCCTTCTGGAAGCGGGCCAACGTCGAGGTCGACGGCGACCCGGAGGTGCAGCAGGCCGTTCGCTTCGCGCTGTTCCACGTCCTGCAGGCCGGAGCGCGGGCCGAGCGGCGGGCGATCCCGGCCAAGGGCCTGACCGGCCCCGGATACGACGGGCACGCCTTCTGGGACTCCGAGTCGTACGTGCTCCCCGTCCTGACGTACACCGCGCCTGACGCGGCGGCCGACGCGCTGCGCTGGCGGTACGCGACTCTGCCACTGGCCAGGGAACGAGCCGATCTGCTCAATCTGAAGGGCGCCGTCTTCCCCTGGCGCACCATCCACGGCGAGGAGTGCTCCGGGTACTGGCCGGCCGGGACGGCCGCCTTTCACGTCAACGCCGACATCGCCGACGCGGTCGCCCGCTACGTCACCATCACCGGGGACGAGCAGTTCGAGCGCACGGTGGGGCTGGAGATCCTGATCGAGACCGCCCGGCTGTGGCGGTCGCTGGGACATCACGACCTCGACGGCCGCTTCCGGATCGACGGTGTCACGGGCCCGGACGAGTACTCGGCCATCGCCGACAACAACGTCTACACGAACCTGATGGCGCAGCGGAACCTCGTGGCCGCGGCGGACGCCGCCCGCCGCCATCCCGACCGGGCCGCCGAGTTGGGCGTGGATGCCGAGGTCACGGCGTCCTGGCGGGACGCGGCCGAGAACATGTCCATCCCCTACGACCCCCATCTCGGCGTCCACCCGCAGTCCGAGGGATTCACCGAACACCAGGTCTGGGACTTCGCGAACACCGCGCCCGAGCAGTACCCTCTGCTGCTGCACTTCCCGTATTTCGACCTCTACCGCAAGCAGGTCGTCAAGCAGGCGGACCTGGTCCTGGCGATGCAGCGCCGGGGTGATGCCTTCACGATGGACGAGAAGATCCGCAACTTCGCCTACTACGAAGCTTTGACGGTTCGGGACTCGTCACTGTCGGCATGCTCCCAGGCGGTGCTGGCCGCTGAGTGTGGGCACCTGTCGCTCGCCCATGACTACCTGCGCGAAGCCGCCCTGATGGATCTGCATGACATCGAGCACAACACCGGAGATGGGCTGCACATGGCCTCCCTCGCGGGAAGCTGGATCGCCCTCGTCGAGGGCTTCGGTGGGCTGCGTGACGGCGGTGAGGTGATCTCGTTCGCGCCGCGGTTGCCCGAGGGACTGACCAGGCTGGCCTTCGGGCTCTGTGTCCGCGGGCGGCACCTGCGGGTGGAGGTCTCCGACTCGACGGCGGTCTACACCGTCCCCGCGGGGCCGGCGATGACGTTGCTGCACCACGGCAAGACCGTCCGGGTGGTTCCCGGCCAGCCGGTCAGCATGGAGGTCCCGCCGACGCCCGTCCTGGAACGGCCGAAGCAGCCCCCGGGTCGGGAGCCGCTGCGCTTCCTGCGCCTGCCGGGGACCGGCGGCCGCTCCGGTGTGGGTGGGGGCGCTGGTGGGGGCGCCAGTGCGGGTGGGGGCGTCGGTGCCGGCTCAGCCACCAGCTTCGGCATCGCCCCGGCCAGCGATCGTATCGGTCCTACCGGCCCAAGCGGTTCCGTCAACAGCATCGACGGCTGACTCCGGACGCGCCGGACGGCCCGGGGCCCCACCCGACCCGGTCCGTCCAGTACGATGCGAATGCGCTACGCGGGCGTAGTTCAGAGGCAGAACACGAGCTTCCCAAGCTTGCAACGCGGGTTCGATTCCCGTCGCCCGCTCCACTCTGGGTGGGTTGTGTCCGCGCGGGGGCGGACCTTGTCGTTCCGCCATGCCTCCCGGGGGGCCGAGCCCGGCGAAGAGCTGCTCTGCGCCCATCGGCGTCTCGTGGACGAACATGGCGAGGACCTGCGGGAACACCACCCGAGGGCGGAATGTCGGTGGTGGTCGCTACAGTGAGCGCGGCCACGGCGTCGATCTCGGATCGTGTCCGCTGGCCGGTGTTCGCCGCCGTACGGGAGGTCGACGGGATGAACGTGGCGAAGGCGGTCCGGTGGGTGATCCCGGGTGATCCAGAGACGGTGCGTGACCGGGTGATGGTGCCGGCGCGGTCGCTGTGGCGCCGGGCCTGGACCCGGCGCGGCATCGATATCACCTCGTCCATGACGACGAGGTCGTGTCTCGTCGTCGCACCACACCCCGACGACGAGACGCTGGGCTGCGCGGTGGCCATCATGCGTAAGCGGGCCGCAGGCACCCCGGTCACGGTGGTGATTGTCAGCGACGGCTCCCGCGCGGAGCCGGTGACGCTCCCGCCAGCGGAGTTGATCGAGGTGCGCAAGGCGGAGACCCGCCGGGCCTGCGCCTTGCTGGACATCGACGAGTCCGACGTGCGCTTCCTCGGTTTCCCCGACGCCGAGCTCTCCGACCGGATCGACGCCATCGCTGCGCGGCTCACCGAGCTCATCGAGACCCTCGCGCCCGAGCAGATCCTGGCGCCCACCTCGTGCGAGGGGCACCCGGACCACGACGCGACCAACGAGGCGGTGCGCCGAGCGGTCGCCACCACCGGTTATCGCGGCCAGGTGCTCGAATACACCGTCTGGTTCTGGACGCACTGGCCCTGGACCTTGGGCTATACGGGACGGCGGGCTGGTCGGCTGAGCGTCTGTTCGTCCAGCCGGTCCGCCGGTTGCGGGAACGCCGTCCGCTGCTCGTGGACGCCCGCGGCTTCCGGGCGCGGCAGCGCAGGGCCCTCGCGGAGCACGCCACCCAGGTGGGGGAGGACGACGCGGCGTCCGGCGCCGCCACCCCGGTGACCGGTTCCCTGCTCGCGACCCTGGGGAGTCGGTACGAGGTCTACGTCGCCGCGGGGGCGCTGCGGCACCTCGACTTCGAGCGGCGGTGGCGGGCCGGCCACCAGGCACGGGGCAGCCGGTAGCCAGCCTGCGGGCGCCACCTCAGGGCCGGGCGGCGGGCCAGCGCCGGTGGCGGCGCCGTTCCCGGGACAGGTCGGGGTATAAACCGTCGGCCGCGTGGCTCGGTCCGGGGTGTTGCTGCCGGTTCCGGGTGCCGAAGTGCGCGATGCCGCGCCAGTATGCCTCGACCTTGCGGCGGGCGATGGCCGAGGGCTCGATCTCGACCACGCCGAGACGACCCCGGGCCCCGAACGCGCTCGCCCGCGCGGGGTCGAGCAGGAACGGCGCCAGCGCATCCGCCAGCGCCACCGGATCGCCGGCCGGTACCGAGGATCCGGCCTCCCACCGCTCGACGAAGGGCGCGGCTCCGGCCCGGGTCGTGGTCACCACCGGCCGGCCGGCCGCCATCGCCTCGACGGCCGCGATCGAGAAGCTCTCGAAGCGGCTCGGCACGGCGACGACGCGGGCCCGCCGGTAGACGTCGCGGATCTGAGAACCGGACAGGTGCCCGGTGAACTTGACGTCCAGCTCAAGCTGGCGGGCCCGGTGGGCCAGCCACTCGCCCGAGGGCACCCCGTTGATCTCGCCCGCCGAGCGTCCCGCGAGCACCAGCCGGTGCGCCACCCCCGCGCCACGAAGGCGGGCCGACGCGTCGAGCAGCACATCCACGCCCTTGTAGGTCTCGAGTCGGCCCACGACGGCGACTGTCGGCGTGGTGCCGGCGACGTCGGGTATGTCGAGCCACGGCTCGGCGTCGAACGGATTGGGAATCACCTCCACCTCACGGTCACCCAACCAGCCTTGCTCCCGCAGCGTGTCGACGAGCAGCTGCGACGGTGAGGTGACCACGGCGGCCCGGCCCGCCGACGTCCGGTCCAGCCGGTCGGCGACCAGGCCCTTCAACCCGACCGGCTGGCCGGAAAGCCTGACCGTGAGCATGGTCGGGCAGTGGAGGTGGATGGCGAGCGGCGTGGAGCGACGCATGGCCTGGATCAGACCGCGGGTTTCCCCGTCCTGGGTCTCGATCACGTCTGGTCTGAGCCCGAGTTGACGCATCCATAAGCTGTAGGACAGCGGGAGGCTGGCCCGCAGCGTCAGCGAGTCACGCGGGTACAGGGGTCCCCGGAGTTGGGCGCCGAGCTTTCCCAGCCCGCGGCTGACCGGCACCCGCAGTAACGGGCGCCGGTGGACGTGCACCCCGTCCTTCACCGAGCCGACGACCTGACGCCCCTGGGCGCACAGCACGTGGACGTCGTGGCCGAGTTTCGCGAGTGCCGTGGCCAGCGCCGCGGTGTAGGTGCCCGCGCCGTCCCAGACGACGGGCGGGTACTGCTCGCAGAAGAAGAGAATGCACAGCGCCTGGGCAGATCCCAATGACTCCGCCACGTGTCCCCGATTCCACCGTGCCGTAATGGGAGAGTAAGACTAATAGCGTAAATACGCTACTCCACGGGGGGAGTGACGTCTTTATGGTTCCGCGGGCCCGGGGGGAATCGAGGGAAACGGGCTCTTCGAAGTTAAG
>NZ_CDWTMG010000161.1:0-10965 GCF_977945845.1 Frankia sp. CcMO1 | reverse complement strand
CCTTCGGGGTTTCCGTCACCTCGCCTTCGGCGAGGTTCCTGGGGGAGGCGCCGGCCGGCGGGGGCGTTATCTTCACGTGACCGGTCGGCCATCCCGCCGACATGCCCTTTGCGCATGCTCAGCTACATGTCGTACCTGCTTCGCCTCATGCTGCCGGACCGCCCGGGAACGCTCGGCGCAGTGGCCACGGCCCTGGGCAGGGCGAGCATCGACATCGTCAGCATCACCGTCGTCGAGCGCACCGCCGACGGAGCCGTGGACGATCTGCTCGTGCTCCTGCCACCGGGCGGCCTCGCCGATCGCGTCCTCACCGCCGCCCAGTCGGTTCCGGGCGTGATCGTCGAGTCGCTTCGGCCGTTTCTCGCCGACGGGGGCGGTGTCGGCAACGACCTCGACCTGGTGGACGCCCTGACCGATCGGCCGCACGACGCCGCGACGACCCTGACGGACCTCGCGCCCGGCGTCTTCCACGCCGACTGGGCGATGCTGCTGGAGCACGTCGGGCCGGATGACGTCCGGGTCCGGGAGACCTCGGTGGGCGCTCCGGCCCTCGGTGGGGACGATCTCGGTGTCCCTGAACGGGTCCGGTTACCCCTGCCCTGGCTGCCGCTGGAACGGGCGCGGCGGATCGGGGCCGAGGATGGCGCCTTCCCGCCTCGCTGGCGGGCGGTCAGCATGGAACTCGCCGCGGCCCCGGTCGGCGGCGACCGGCTGGTGATCCTGGTCGGGCGGCCCGGCGGCCCCCGGTTCCGCTCCTCCGAGATCGACCGGCTGGCCCATCTGGCGGGCATCGCCGCGAGCCTGACCAGGACGGGCCGTTTCTGAGTGGGGGAGCCTTCCCCACGTTATTCCACCGGGGTCTCGGCCTTCTCGGGACCGTCCACGGGAACGGCGAGCTTGCTGGCCGCGTCGACCCCCTGCGCCAGCAGAACGGCAAATCCGGCCTCGTCCAGCATGGGGATCCTGAGACTGCGCGCCTTGTCGTACTTCGAGGCCCCTGGATCCGTGCCGACGACGACGGCGGTGGTCTTCCTGCTCACCGAGCCGGTGACCTTGCCGCCGCGCGCCTCGACCGCCTCCTTGGCCGAGTCGCGGCTCCAGTCGGTGAGCGTGCCGGTGATGACGACGGTGACGCCGTCGAGGGGACGTGGGCCCTCCTCCGCGCCGACGTCGGCGAGCCGTGCCCCGCCGGCGGCGATCCTGGCGAGGATGTCGCGGTGCCGCTCATCGGCGAACCAGTCGACCACCGCGCCGGCGATCTTCGGACCGACCCCTTCGACCGCGGCGAGGTCCTCGGCCGGCGTGGCGGCGATCGCTTCCAGCGACCGCAGTTCCCGGGCGAGCGCCCGCGCCGCCGTGGGCCCGACGTGGCGGATCGACAGGCCGACCAGCAGCCGCCAGAGCGGCCGGTGCCGCGCGGCCTCGACCCCCCGCAGAATCTGGTCGATCTTCTTCTGCGCGAACCCGCGCAGCCCCTCGAAGGACTCGGGCGTCAGGTGGAAGATGTCGCCGATGTCACGCACCCGGCCCGCCTCGAGCAGGGCGGTCGCCGTCTCATACCCGAGCCCGTCGATGTCCATCGCCCCCCGGGAGGCGAAATGGAAGATCGACTCCCGCAGCTGCGCGGGACAGGAGACGGTGTTCGGGCAACGGATGTCGACCTCACCCTCGGGCCGCACCAGCTCGGTGCCGCACTCCGGGCAGCGCGTGGGCATCACGAAGGCCCGCTCGGAACCGTCCCGCAGGTCGACGACCGGGCCGACGATCTCCGGGATGACGTCCCCGGCCTTGCGCAGGACGACCGTGTCCCCGATGAGCACCCCCTTGCGGCCGACCTCATCGATGTTGTGCAGGGTCGCGAGGCCCACCGTGGACCCGGCGACCAGGACCGGCTCCAGCTCCCCGAAGGGGGTCACCCGGCCGGTGCGGCCCACGTTCACCCGGATATCGCGCAGCTTGGTCGTGACCTCCTCCGGTGGATACTTGTAGGCCACCGCCCAGCGGGGGGACTTCGAGGTGGAGCCCAACCGGCGTTGCAGGGCGAACGAGTCGACCTTGACGACCACTCCGTCGATCTCGTGCACCACGCCGTGGCGCGCATCGCCCCACCGGTGCACGTAGTCCAGCACGCCGGGCACCACCGCCAGGACCTCGAAGTGGGTGGCGACGGGCAGCCCGAGCTCCGCGAAGCGGGCATAGGCCGCCGACTGGGACGTGGCCTCGAAGCCGCGCTGCGCGCCCAGGCCATGGACAATCATCTCCAGCGGCCGGGTGGCGGTGACCCGGGGATCCTTCTGCCGCAGGGATCCGGCCGCGGCGTTACGCGGGTTCGCGAACGGTTTGCCCCCCGCGGCCACCAGCCCGGCGTTGAGCTCGGCGAACTTCGCGGTCGGGAAGAAGACCTCGCCCCGCACCTCCAGCAGCTCGGGCACCCGCGGCCCGCGCAGCCGCACCGGCACGCTCGCCAGGGTGCGGATGTTGGGGGTGATGTCCTCCCCCGTCCGGCCGTCGCCGCGCGTCGCGGCACGCACCAGGTAACCGTCCTCGTAGACGAGGTCCACGGCAAGCCCGTCGATCTTCAGCTCGCAGAGCCAGGCGTCGACCTCGCTTTCCCGGGCCACGCGCGCCGCCCACTGGTGGAACTCGTCGTCGTCGAAGACGTTGTCCAGGGACAGCATCCGTTCGAGATGCTCGACCGGGGTGAACAGGGTCGAGTAGGAACCGACCACCTTCTGCGTCGGCGAGTCCGGCGTGCGCAGGTCGGGATGCCGCTCCTCCAGCGCGGCGAGCTCCGCCATCAACCGGTCGTACTCGGCATCGGAGATCGTCGGGGAGTCGAGCACGTAGTAGCGGTACGCGTGCTCGTCGAGCTCGCGGGCGAGGCTGGCGGCGCGGGCCCGCTCGTCCGCCGAAGCCGCCGCCGAAGCCACGCCGGATTCGTCGGCTGTACCGGCCGTGCCGGTTGTCGCGCTCACGACGGCGCGTCGACCAGAACCCGCCCCGCCTTCCGGCAGTGGCGCATCACCGTCCTGGCATCGTCCGTTCCCAGGCCCGCCAGGCCACAGGTCGACGTCACGGCGACCACCTCCCCGAGCTGCTCGGGCCGGAATCCCAACCGGCTCCACAGTGCGATGACGGGTTCGACCGTACGGCGGGCATCCGACAACTTCGGTGCGGCCGACAACTTCGGTGCGGCCGACACAGCCCGTCCGGCTGCACCAGCCGGTGCGGCCGGTCCAGTCGGTGAAATCGGCGCGGCCGGTGAAATCGGCCTGGTGGGGACGAGACCCGCCATCAACCGCACTCCGGCCTCCACGATCTCGCCGACGGCGTCGTCCTCGGCCTGGGTGAGCGCGGTGACGTCGAGACCGACGAAGTCCACGCCCGCCGCGCGCAACGCCGCCAGCGGCACCGCGGGAGCGCAGCAGTGCACCCCGACTCCGCCGGTCGCCGGCAGCGCCCGCAGGCCACCGAGCAGGATCCGCAGCCGCTCCACGACCAAGCCCTCCTCGACCGCGGGCAGCACCGAGAACCCGCTCGGAGTGCGGATCCGGCCCGCGAGCACCGCCGGCAGCGATGGCTCGTCGAACTGGACCAGGATCCGCGCCCCCGGGACGCGCTGGGCGATCTGTTCGACCTGTTCGACGAGCCCCGCGGCCAGTGCGTCGGCGATGTCACGGGTCGCGCCGGTATCTGACAACGCCTTGTGCCCGCGGGGAAGCTCCAGCTCGGCCGCCAGCGTCCACGGGCCGGTCGCGGCAATCTTGAAGGGTCCCGCGTAGCCGGCGGCGACCTCCGTCAACGCGTCCAGGTCGCGTTCGAGCAGATCCCGTGACCGGCGCAGGTCCAGGCCGGGTCGGGGAACCAGCCGCCAGCCGGCCGGCTGAAGGTCCACCGGCATGTCGACGAGGATCGCCGCCGCCCGCCCGACCATCGCACCCCCGGGTCCCCTGGCCGGCAGTTCGGGCAGATACGGCAGGTCCGGTAGCTCGTCGAAGACCAGCTTGACGGCCTGGGCCGCATCCGTTCCCGGCAGCGAGCCCACCCCGGTGGCCGCGCCGGCCGGCCACATCCGTGCAGCGTCAGTACTCATGTCTTGACATCCTCCGGGAGTCCGCGGGAGATCCCCGGCCACGTCCGCTCCGGGCCCGCTCCGGGCCCGCTCCGTCGACGGCCCGCCGACCAGGCGCCCGGCTAACCACCGGTAGTGCGGATGTGCCCTCCGCCAAGCACCCGGTCACCGTCGTACAGCACCACCGCCTGGCCGGCGGCCGTGCCGCGGACCGGCGTCGTCAGCGTCACGACGAGCTCCTCGCCGCGCGCCTGCGCCACCGCCGGTACCACCCCGCCGTGCGCCCGCACCTGGGCCAGACATGATACGGCCCCCTCGTGCGGCCAGACCGCCCGGTCCGCCACGAGCCGGCGCACGTCGAGCGCCTCGGCCGGTCCGACGGTGACCGTCGACGTCACCGGGGAGATGTCCAGCACATAGCGCGGCCGGCCGTCTGAGGCCGGCCGCCCGAGCTTCAGCCCGTGACGCTGACCCACGGTGAAGGCGTAGGCGCCGTCATGGTGCCCGAGCGTCTGCCCAGTCGTCGCATCGATGACCGGACCCGGCCGCGGGCCGAGCCGCTCGCGCAACCAGCCACCGGTGTCCCCATGCGAGATGAAACAGATGTCGTGGCTGTCCGGCTTGTCCGCAACGGCGAGGCGACGCTCGGCCGCTTCTACCCGCACCTGGGCCTTGGTGGAATCCCCGAGCGGGAACCGCGCGGCGGCGAGCTGCTCGGGACGCAGCGTTCCCAGGACGTAGGACTGGTCCTTGTCCGGATCCACCGAGCGGCGCAGGGTGCCGTCCGGATCGAGCCGGGCGTGGTGCCCGGTGACGACGGCGTCGAAGCCGAGCGCGAGGGCCTTGTCGAGTACGGCCGCGAACTTGATGCGCTCGTTGCAGCGCACGCAGGGGTTGGGCGTGCGACCGGCCGCGTAGGACTCGACGAACTCCTCGATGACGTCGGTCTCGAACCGGTCCGCGAGATCCCAGACGTAGAACGGGATGCCGAGGATGTCGGCGGCCCGCCGGGCGTCCCGGGCGTCCTCGATGGTGCAGCAGCCGCGGGCTCCGGTCCGGTCCGACTCCGGCGAGCGCGACAACGCCAGATGCACCCCGGTGACGTCGTGACCGGCGTCGACCGCCCGGGCGGCGGCGACGGCGGAGTCGACCCCGCCGGACATCGCGGCGAGCACCCGCATCAGACCATCACCTCCCCGAATCTCCGCCGAACCTCAGGGAACCACGTGGACGGGAGCGAGGCATCATGGGCATCGCATCTCAGGTGCCGCTCAGGCTGCCGCTCGTGCCGGCCAGCGCCCCCGCACGGCTCGCCCGCTCGACGACCGGCCCGATCGCCGCGACCAGCGCGTCGACGTCGCAGGCCCGTGAGGTGTGCCCGAGGGAGAACCGCAGCGATCCGCGGGCGTGTGCCTCATCCGCTCCCATCGCGAGCAACACGTGCGACGGCCTCGCCACTCCGGCGGAGCAGGCCGAGCCGGTGGAACACTCGATCCCCCAGGCATCGAGCAGCATCAGCAGCGAGTCTCCCTCGCAGCCGGGGAAGGTCAGATGGGCGTTTCCCGGCAGCCGGTGCGGCCCTGGACCGCCGCCGTCCCCGCCGCCGCCGTCCCCGAGCAGCGGGGCGCCGTTGAGCACCGCCTCCGGGACCTCCGCCCGGACCCGGCGCACCAGGTCGTCACGCAGGGCCGCCAGCCGGACGCTCTCCTGCGGCGCCTCGGCGCACGCCTTCGCCGCGGCCGCCGCGAACGCCGCCACCCCGGCCGTGTTCAGCGTTCCGGACCGGATGTCGCGCTCCTGACCGCCGCCGTGGGTCAGCGGCTCCATCGCCAATCCCCGGCGCACCACCAGGGCACCGACACCGATCGGCCCCCCGATCTTGTGCGCGCTGACCGTGATGGCGTCGGGGCCCTCGTCGGTGACGGCGATCGGGATCTGGCCGAACGCCTGCACGGCATCGGTGTGGAAGGGCACGCCGTGACGGTGCGCGATCGTCGCGAGCTCGGCAATCGGCTGAACGGTGCCGACCTCGCTGTTCGCCCACATCACCGACACGACGGCCACCGAGTCCGGATCCCGGTCGAGGGCGGCGGCGAGGGTGTCCGGATGCACGGTTCCCGCGGCATCGACCGCGAGCAGCTCGACCTCGGCATCCTGCGCCCGGCCGAGCCAGTCGGCGGTGTCCAGGACGGCCCGGTGCTCGACGGCGCTGACCAGTACCCGCCGCCGGCCCGGTTCGGCCCGGCGGCGTGACCAGTACAGACCCTTCAGGGCGAGGTTGTCACTTTCGGTACCGCCTCCGGTGAACACCACGTCGGACGGGCGGGCGCCCAGCACTCCGGCGAGCGTCTCGCGGGACTCCTCGACGATGCGGCGGGCACGGCGGCCACTGGCATGCAGAGACGAGGCATTGCCGGTATCGGCAAGCACCGCGGTGTACGCGGCGAGCGATTCCGGTCGCATCGGCGTCGTCGCCCCGTGGTCGAGGTAGGTCACAGCTTTAGAGGGTAGTCGCGGACGGGCCGACGGCGACGGGAGAGCGGATCACACCGATCTCCGGGGCGACCGTCGGATCAGGCGACCGTCGGATCAGAAGTCGCCGGCGGCCCGGCGCAGATCGGTCAGCAGGTCGATGAGCGTGCGCACCCCGCCGTCACCCAGCCCGGGATCGGCGAAGACGGTGTCGTTGAGCTTCTCGGTCGCGGCCATGGCAGTGGCCCGGCCCTCCTCGGTGATCTTCGCGAGAATCGCCCGCCGGTCCGTGGGATGCGGGGTACGCCGCACCTGCCCCCTCGCCTCCAACCGGTCGACCGCGCTGGTGACGCTGGTCGGATGGACCTGCAGCCGACTTCCGATCTTGTTGAGGGGCAGCGATCCGGCCCGACTGAACATCAACAGCATCAGCAGCTCATAGCGCGCGAAGGTCAGGTCGAGGGGGCGCAGGACCTCGTCAACCCGGGCGAGGACGATCTGCTGCGCCCGCATCAGGGAGGTGACCGCTGCCATGCCGTCCGCGGCCGCCCCCCAGCCGTGGGCAGTCCAGTGCCGATGGGCCTCCGCTATGGGGTCGGTTGGCAACGGTTTCGGGGTGGCCACGACTTGTCGACGCTCCTGCACTTCATGGGACGGTTCCCGCCCGGCCTGGCAGCCGGGGACCGTCGCGGCGGGCAGCGTCCATTGCACCCCAGGACGGACGCGCTGGCAAAGATTCATGCGTACCCGGAGATTGCCGCGGCGCCCGGCGCACCGACCAGCGTAACGCCGATCGATGTAACGGCGGGCGCCACCCGGGACATAATCAGACGTTACGGCGATACTGCCCACCCACGTCGAAGAATGCCTGGGAGATCTGCCCGAGGGAGCAGACGCGGACCGCCTCCATCAGCGCCGCGAACGTGTTCCCCCCGCTCCTGGCGACCTCCCGCAGATGTTCCAGGGCGGCGCCCGCCTCGGCGCCGTGCCGGCGGTGGAACTCCTCCAGCCGAGTGAGCTGAGATTGCTTCTCCTCCTCCGTGGCCCGCGCGAGCTCCATCGGACCTCCCTCGGAGTCGGGATCGGTGCCGGCCGACTCGGGCCGCAGGAACGTGTTCACCCCGATGATCGGCAGGGTGCCGTCGTGCTTGCGCCGCTCGTACAGCATCGACTCGTCCTGGATGCGTCCCCGCTGATAGCCGGTTTCCATCGCGCCGAGTACACCGCCGCGGTCGCTGATCCGCTCGAACTCGGCGAGCACCGCCTCCTCGACCAGGTCGGTCAGTTCATCGACGATGAACGATCCCTGCAGGGGATTCTCGTTGGCGGCGAGTCCCCATTCCTGATCTATGACCATCTGGATGGCCAACGCGCGGCGGACGGAGTTCTCCGTAGGAGTCGTCACAGCCTCGTCGTAGGCATTGGTGTGCAGGCTGTTGCAGTTGTCGTAGATCGCGCACAGCGCCTGCAACGTGGTCCGGATATCGTTGTAGGCCATCTCCTGCGCGTGCAGCGACCGGCCCGACGTCTGTACATGATACTTCAGCATCTGCGACCGGGGGGCGGCACCGTATCGCTCCCGCATGGCCACCGCCCAGATCCGGCGAGCCACCCGCCCGATGACGGTGTACTCCGCATCCATCCCGTTGGAGAAGAAGAACGACAGGTTCGGGGCGAAATCGTCAATGCGCATCCCTCTGGCCAGATAGGCCTCGACGTAGGTGAAGCCGTTGGCCAGGGTGAACGCGAGCTGGCTGATAGGATTGGCGCCGGCCTCGGCGATGTGATAGCCGGAGATCGATACCGAGTAGAAGTTCCGGACCGCGTGTTCGATGAACCACTCCTGCACGTCCGCCATCGCCCGCAACGCGAACTCGGTGGAGAAGATGCAGGTGTTCTGCCCCTGGTCCTCCTTGAGGATGTCCGCCTGCACGGTGCCACGGACCGTGGCCAGCGTGCGGGCCCGGACCTCGGCGGCCTCGTCCGCGCTCGGCTCCCGGCCGTGCTCGGCGCGGAAGGCGTCTAGGCGCTGGTCGATCGCGGCGTTCAGGAACATCGCCAGGATCGTCGGCGCCGGGCCGTTGATGGTCATCGAGACGCTGGTCGACGGATCACACAGATCGAACCCGGCGAACAGGACCTTCATGTCGTCCAACGTCGCTATCGACACGCCCGACGTGCCGATCTTGCCATAGACGTCGGGCTGGGACGCGGGATCGCGGCCGTAGAGGGTCACCGAGTCGAAGGCGGTGGACAGGCGGGTCGCGGGCGAGCCGGCGGAGAGGAAGCGGAACCGGCGGTTGGTCCGGAAGGGGTCACCTTCACCGGCGAACATTCGCGCCGGGGCCTCTCCGGCCCGTTTGAACGGAAAGACGCCGGCGGTGAAGGGGAAATAGCCCGGCAGGTTCTCACGCCGCAGGAAGCGGATCAGGCGAGCGTCGTCGTCGATGGCGGGTACCGCCACCCGCCGGACCGGAGTCCCGCTGAGCGTGGTGCGCACCAGCGGGGTGTGGATCTCGGTTCCCCGGACGAGATAGGTCATCTTCTCGCCCTGACGTTCCTCGACGATCGCCGGCCATTGCGCCAGGAGCTCCCTCGTCCAGAGAGCCAGGGCGGCTTCGGCCTCGTCGCGCAGCATGGCGAGGGTGGTGAGCTCCGCCGGCGCCGCGCCAGCGCCAGCGATGGCCAGTGCCGCAAGGGCCGTCGTCAGATGCTCACGACGGCGGGCCAGCAGTGCCTGGCGCTCGGTCTCGGCGTGATAGCCCCGCACCGTCTCGGCGATCTCGGCCAGGTAGCGTACCCGGGCGGACGGAATGACCGTGGTCAGCTCGGTGGAGGTCCGCCCGTGCACCGGATGCAACGAGCCGGACACGGTAGACAGATCGTGTTTGCGTAGCCGCCCGACGAGGTGCTGATACAGGGCGGTCACCCCATCGTCGTGGAACCGGGCGGCCGAGGTGCCGAAGACGGGCATGTCCTCCCAGGACTGGTCAAACGTCTGCCGGTTGCGCACCAGTTGCCGGGCGACGTCACGCCGGGCATCCTCGGCGCCGCGCCGCTCGAACTTGTTCACCGCCACCACGTCGGCGAAGTCCAGCATATCGATCTTCTCGAGTTGTGAGGCCGCACCGTACTCGGGTGTCATCACGTACAGCGAAACATCGCAGAACGGAACGATCGCCGCGTCACCCTGCCCGATGCCCGGCGTCTCGACGATCACCAGATCGTAACCGGCCACCCGGCAGGCCGTGATCACATCCGCCAAGGGAGCCGGAACCTCACTGCCCCCCGCTCGCGTCGCCAGGGACCGGAAGAACACGTTCCCTGCTGTGCCGTCACCCAGGGAGTTCATCCGGATGCGGTCACCGAGCAATGCACCGCCGCCCCGCCGACGGCTGGGGTCGATGGCGAGCACCGCGATCCGCAGGCTGTCGCCCTGGTCGAGGCGGAAGCGCCGGATCAGCTCGTCGGTGAGTGAGGACTTTCCCGAACCACCCGTGCCGGTGATACCGAGGACCGGAACCCGCGGCCGGCAGGCGGCCTCGTCCTGCAGCGCCGCCGCGAGTCGCGGGTCCCGGCCCACCTCGAGCACGGTGATCGCCCGGGCGAGCGCGCCGTCCTCACCAGCCGCCACCGCATCAAGCTTCGGCCCGTCCTCCGTCAGATCGACGTCACAGGCCTCGATGATCATATTGATCATCTTCGCGAGACCGAGCCGTTGCCCGTCCTGCGGGGAGAAGATGCGCGCGACCCCGCGCGCGTGCAGCAGGTCGATCTCCGCCGGCACGATCACCCCGCCGCCGCCGCCATAGACCCAGACGTTGCCTGCTCCGCGCGCGCGGAGGCGCTCGATGAGGTAGCTGAAGTACTCGACATGCCCGCCCTGATAGGACGACAGGGCGATCCCTTGGGAGTCCTCCTGGATCGCGGCGGTGACGACCTCCTCGACGCTGCGGTCATGCCCGAGATGGATCACCTCGGCGCCCTGCGCCTGCAACAGGCGACGCATGATGTTGATCGCCGCGTCATGCCCGTCGAAGAGTGAGGCCGCCGTCACGATCCGGACCGGATGAACTGGTGTGTGCAGCGCGGCAGCCGGCTCGTGCCGGCCGTCGGAGGACATCGCGTCGGAGGACATCGAAGCGGCTCCCGGGGACGATGTGGCGGACGGAGATACCTAGAACCCTTAGCTTCCAGATAGTAGGACATCCATACAATAGATGCCACCATGACCAGGAGGCGGAAGCCGGCCGCTCCCGCGACCTGCCGGGCTCCGGGCAGGGTGTCCGGGCAGCCGAGTTTTGGGGAGCCAGTCACGGTCCAGGGAGCGCAGACCGTATTCAGGTCCCCCGAATTCGGTCCCCCAGATTCGCCGGCGGCGCTGGACTGGAGCGGGTGCCGCCAGCCAGTAGTCAGAAAAT
>NZ_CDWTMG010000160.1:0-11057 GCF_977945845.1 Frankia sp. CcMO1 | reverse complement strand
TCAGTGCTTGCGACAGTATCCTTTAGCGTAGTGAGGCGACCCGCAGGCTGGGTGATCGCATAGCGGTTTCGATGTGGAGGCAGGATTCTGATTGCCAATGCCTAGAGAATTCAACCATCGATACCAGTTTGTTAAGGCTGATCGTGCCTGCGATCTTGCTGAGATTTTCCCTGCGTAAGTTTCCAGATACTCGGCAATTTGGCTCGGGCTCCCGTGCAGGACATCAGCCCTACCCTGGCACCAGTCGGCCCAGCTCCGAACATGGCGCTCGTATGCCCGGGCAGTACCTGAGGAGGCGAGCCCCGCGAGCCATACCGCAAGAAGCTCCTCTGCTCCCGCGTCATGATCAGTCACGCCGCGCATCTAACAGATGCCGGCTCTAATCTGCAAACGCCGGGCTTGGCGCCGTACTCGGGGCGCTCAAGACCGGACGACATGACCGTGCGTCGCCCCCCGGCCATGAGCGCGGTGGCCTCACGGACGCCCGTGCCGTCACGCGGGCAGTCGCGCGCGGCGAACTCCGGCGGCGGCAAGTAGGCGCTTGACGCTCCTCAGGCTTAGTTCGTACGTGGCTGCGAGCGATGTGGCTGTGGCGCCGGCGCGGTAGGCGGCGATCAGGTCGGCACGGGTGCGTTCGTCGAGACGGTCTTGCAGGCTCCACGGCAGCTTCGGCGCCGATAGAGCAACGGTGTCGACGTCCGACCGACGAGTGATGGCGCATCGTCGCAGGTCAGCGACATGTGAGGTGTGCGAGTACGAGGCGAGCACCTCCACAACAAAACCGCAGGTCAGAGGCTTGCTCTCAAGATCGAGAGCGAGCCTCTAGATCATTTGTCAGCAAAATGTCAGCAGACTTCGCCGGACTTGGCCGGATTCCGATGGACGCGAACGTGGCGTATGTCACACGAATCTGCTGTCGGGTGCAGTGGTGCAGAAGCAGGCGAACCATGGCGAAAGCACCAGGCCCTCGTAGGGGTGGTGACTGTGCGTAGCGCAGCTAGGGTGGGGCGCGGGCGGCCTGGCGCCGCCGCGTGGACTGCGTGGCTTGCCACCGTGCGCTGTCTCGATCACTGCGAGGCCGGTCGCGACGAGGGCAACTCGCCCGGGGGGTTACGGGTTTCGCTGACGGGGCGCCGAGGGCGACGATGATCGTCTGGGACAGTTGGGCGCATGCAGGCGCGTCAGGTACAGGCCGGTCGGACGTTCGTGGTCGTGTTCGAGCACGGGGACGACTTCTTCCCCACGCTGGAGGCCTTCTGCGATGCGGAGCGGGTCTCCAGCGCGTACCTGCCGATGTTCATTGCCGGCTTCGAGTCAGTCGACTTGGTCGGCACCTGCAGGCGTCTGAGTGATCCGGCGGCCCCGGTCTGGGATGCCGTTCAGTTGAGCAACGTCGAAGCCGTCGGGGGAGGAACGCTGGCGCGTGACCCGGAAAGCGGCGCCCTGATGCCTCACCTGCACGTCGCCTGCGGGCTCAAGGAACACTCCGCCGTCGGTCACACCAGCCACCTGCTCGGCGCCAAGGTCCAGTTCCTGGTCGAGATGGTCGTCGTCGAGGTCACCGACCCCGCCCTGCTGCGCCGCAGGAGTCCGGACCTGTACGACGTGCCCCTGCTCGGCTTCCGGTCTTGATCGAGGTGTGAGCGGGCGCCGGCGGTGACCGGGTGGGCTGGGCGGACCGTGTTCGCCCAGCCCACCGCGGCGTGACCTCGCTACCTGTCCCGCATCCTGCGACCCCTGGTCTTGTTCGGTTGCCGGCAGCGGGGTCGAGCTGCTGCGTGCCCAGGGGTCTTCACATGACGCGGGGGGCGGCGATGCCGAGCAGGTCCAGTCCTTGGGCGAGGGTGGCGGCGGTCAGACGGCACAGGGCGAGCCGGTTGCCGCGGACGGCGGGGGTGGGGGCCTTGAGGACGGGGCAGGCTTCGTAGAAGTCGGAGTAGGCCTTGGCCAGAGCGAAGAGGTAGCCGCACAGGCGGTGGGGTTCGTAGCTGGTGAGGGACTCGGTCAGGACGGCGCCGAAGCTGTCGAGAGCCAGGACCAGCGAGCGCTCGGTGGGGTGCAGCGGGGCCGTCAGGTCGATCTCGTCGGGGCGGCCCGAGCTGGCGGTGGCGCCTTCTGCCTGGAGTCCGGCGCGGTCGAGGATGGAGCAGAGGCGGGTGTGGGCGTATTGCAGGTAGACGCCGGTGTCGCCGTTGAAGGCGGTCATCCGCACCGGGTCGAAGGTGTAGTCCTTGATCCGTGAGGTGGACAGGTCGGCGTACTTCACCGCGCCGATCCCGGCCTGTTCGGCGATCTGCTCGATCTGAGCATCGGGCATCTCGGGGTTCTTCTCCTGGACGGTGGCCCGGGCCGAGGCGACGGCGTCGTCGAGCAGGTCCGACAGGCGCACGGTGCCGCCGGATCGGGTCTTGAAGGGCCGCCCGTCCGGGCCGAGGACGGTCCCGAACGGGACGTGGCGGGCCTCGACGTCGTCGGTGAGCCAGCCGGCGCGGCGGGCGGCGGAGAAGATCAGCCGGAAGTGCAGGGCTTGGCGGGAGTCGACGACGTAGAGGATGCGGTCGGCCTTGAGCTCGGTGGTGCGGTAGCGGATGGTGGCCAGGTCGGTGGTGTCGTAGCCGTAGCCGCCGTCGCTCTTGCGGACCATGAGCGGGATCGGTGACCCGTCCGGGCCGGTGACGTCTGGGTCGAAGACGCACAGGGCGCCCTGGCTGTCCACCGCGATGCCGCGGCGTTCCAGCTCCTCGGCGACCTGCGGGAGCATCGGGTTGTAGAAGGATTCCCCGGCCACGTCGTCGTCGGTGAGCAGCACCCCGAGCCGGGCGTAGAGGGCGTTGAAGGCGCCCTGGGACTCGGCGATGATCGCCCGCCAGGTGGCCACGGTGGCGGCGTCTCCGGCTTGGAGGGCGACGACCCGGGCGCGGGAGCGGTCGGCGAAGGCCGGATCGGCGTCGAAGGCGGCGCGGGCGGCCCGGTACAGGCTGTCGAGGGCGCCGATGGCGTCGGTTCCGGCGTCCAGTTGGTCGGCGTGCCAGGGGGCTTCAGGGTGCTCGTCGAGGTACTGGATCAGCATCCCGAACTGGGTGCCCCAGTCGCCGAGGTGGTTCTGCCGGATCACCTCGCCGCCGAGGAAGGCCAGGATCCGGGCGAGGGCGTCGCCGATGATCGTGGTCCGCAGGTGCCCGACGTGCATCTCCTTGGCGATGTTCGGGGCGGAGTAGTCGATCACGGTGCGTCGGCCGGTCTCGGGGCGGTCGAGGCCCAGCCGGGGCGCGGCCAGCCGGTCGCGGACCTGCGCCCACACGGCGGCGTCGGTCAGGGTCAGGTTGAGGAACCCCGGGCCGGAGACCTCGGCGGCGGCGATGACCTGCCCGGGGCCGGTGGCCAGCTGGCCGACGAGGTCTCCGGCCACCTCGGCCGGACGGCGCCGGGCCGTCTTCGCCAGGCCAAGAGCGGCGTTGGCCTGCAGGTCGGCGTGGTCGGAGGGCCGCACGAGGGGGTCGGCGTCAGCGTGGTCGGGCAGGACCGCGGTGATGCTTCGTCGCAGCGCGTCGGCGACCTGGTCGGTCAACGAGACGACGACGTGCTGCTGGTCCATGTGGTGCTCCAACTCGGGAAGGGCGATCGGGCAGGACCGGACATTGGTAAGGATCACTGCCGCTGTGACGGCAGCCAGTATCCCAGGGCCGTCGTTGCGGTCGCGGTTCCTGCCCAAGACGGTCCGGGCCGCCAGGTCGCTTCGCGGACGGGTGCGGCGATCCGTGGCGGGATGAGCCGGTGCAGTCCCCGGTTGAGGGTCGCCAGAGCCGACGGTGAGCGGTGGTAGCCGAGGAAGTCCTCCCCGGTGGCTTCGCCTGGCCCGACGAGGATGGCGTCGAGCGCCTGGCCCAGAGTGAACCCGGCCAGGCCGGCGGGTTGTCGCTGATCGGCCAGAATCCGCATCGACAGCACGGCCAGGGAGGCCTCCGCTGCGTGGGTGTGTTCGGTGAAGGTGTCCACGTCGCCACCGAGGAAGACATTCGGGCTGGTCAAGGCGTTCAGGATGAGTCGCTGCTTGAACAATGCGGAGTTGAGGTAGGCCGCGTCCGAGGGCACCGCCGGGGCCACCGGCTGACCCGGGACGGCCGTGCTGGGAAACGCGGCGTGGGACAGGGCGGCACGCACCTCGGCGTGGGTGGCGACGAGCTTGACCTCGTAGGCGACCTCGGTGTCCAGGTGCAGGCCATGTTCGCGGTGCAGCTGGATCAGACGGTCCTGCAGCCGCCGGGCCTGGGTCGGGGACGGCGACGCCGGGGTCACCTGGAGGACATCCAGGTCCGAGGAGGGCCCGTGCTGGTCGCGAGCGTGGGATCCGTAGGCGATGCAGTACCGGCCGGGGCCGAGGAGTTGGGTTGCCAGGCTGCGGGCCGCCGAGGTCAGGGGGTCCGGCAGGGGCAGCGCCGTCCGCCTGTTCACCGTCACGTGCGGGGTGGCAGATGGGCGGCACCGACGCCGCCGCGATGGAAGTCGATGAGGTGAACCCCGGAGGGGAGGGTCACCGTGTGGTCCGCGTTCGTCCAGCGATCGACGAAGTCGTGGACAGCGTCCATGACCTCCCGATCGGTCGTCAGCTGGGGCAGATCCTTGAAGTGGGCGGCGGTGAACCAGCGCACGGCGGTGGCCCGGTCGGGAGCGAGCGCGACTCCTGGGGACCTGGTCCAGGTGAGGGCGCCGAGCCCGGCGAGCTCGGCGGCCAGCAGGTGCCGGTGAAGAGTGGTGCGCGTGTAGGCGCGGTCGCCGAAGGGCGTGGGGGCGACCTTCTCCCAGGCCCAGGTCACCAGGCGTTGCTCGGGGCTGTCGGAGTCGAACAACAACGCGAGCAGGTGCCCGTCGGGGGCCAGCAGGTCGAGCAGCCCGTTGACCAGAGCGCCCGCCGCCTGGTCCGCCTCCTGCAGGTCGGTGATCGGGACGATGCCGGTCGCGTCGAGGGTCTCGAAACAGGCTCCGAGGGGGTAGCTGAGCGACCAGAAGGCGCTGACGAGGTCGAAGCTGCTGCGGTGCCCGTTGCGCAGCAAGTGGGTGACCGCGTCGCGGGTGTCGGCGCACAGGGTCTGGGCCTGCGGAAAGCGGTCGGCGAACGCTTGGGTCATCACCGGGCTGTAGTCGCAGCCGAGCAGGGTCGTCGCGTAGGGGGCCGTGCGGTCGGTGACCCGGCCGGTGCCGCAGCCGAACTCCACCACCCGCCACTGTTGCCGGTCCTGACGGCCTGCGGCCTTCGGGTCGTCGTAGTGGCTGGTGAGCCAGTCGGAGACGAGGTCGGTGTCCTCCTTGCCGGCGAAGAAGTGGCGCAGGAGGACCTCGTCGTAGACGCCGGGTTCCTCGTAGACGGCCCGGAAGCCGGTTCGTGGCTGCGACGGGTTCCCCTCGGCGATCACAGGTTCTCCTCGTGGGCGCGTCCCAGGGCGATGACGGCCTTCAGGGCTTCGCGCAGGTGCGTGTCGGTGACGCGGGTGTTGCCGGCCAGGAACCGCAGGGGGCGCACGAGGGCGCCGCCTCGCAGGCGTCCCTCGTCGTCGGGGAGTCCGAACTGGTGGAGGAACCAGGTGCCTTCGTCGAGCAGGGTGTCGTGGATCGCTTTGTTGACCTGGTTGACGTGTTCGACGTCCCGATCGCTGGCCCGGCCGGGTCTGACGCCTCGGGGCAGGTAGACGAACGCGACGGCGGTGAGGTCGGGCTCGTGCAGGCGCAGCAGCCGCTCGTCGGAGTCGACCAGGTCCACGAAGGTGTTTCGCAGCGCGATCCGCTGCCGGATGATGCGGGCCAGTCCCTCGCGGCCGTGGTGGCGCATCATCATCCACAACTTCAGCGACGCCCAGGGGCGGCTCCCCACGAAGGGCGTGACCTGTCCGAACGCGAAGTCCTCCTGCATGATCAAGTCGGAGTGGCTGGACACCGAACGCAGAACCTGCGGATCACGGACCAGCAGGGCGCTGAGGCTGTAGGGGACGGACAGGACCTTGTGCGGGTCCACGGTGATGCTGTCGTAGTCGGCGATTCCCGCCAGCAGGCTCGACAGGTGCGGGTCGCAGGCTGCCGCCAGTCCCCAGCACGCGTCGGCGTGCAGCCACGCGTGCGGCGCATGGTGCCGGACCAGGTCGGCGACCCTGTCCAGATGATCCACGGTCTGGGTCCGGCTGTCCCCGGCGTAGGCGACCACGGCCCCGATGCGTTCGCGGTGCTCGGTCAGTGCGGCGGTCAGCGACGGCAGGTCGTAGCGGAAGGAGGTCGTCGCCACCTCGACGGCCGCGTCGCCCAGCCCGATCCACGACAGGGCGCTCTTGATGCTGTAGTGCCCGATCCCTGCCGGTACCAGCACGACCATGTCGTGGTCGCTCTTGACGCCCGCGTGCATGGTGCCCGGCCGGAACCGTTCCCGAGCGAGCATCATCGCCACCGTGTTGCTGGTGGTTCCTCCCGAGGTGATGATCCCGCCGACGTCCCAGACCGAGCTGACCGAGCACAGCGACGGATTGGGGTAGCCGAGCAGTTGGCGCAGCCACCGCAGCACACTCACGTCGACGAAGGTGGCGCTGGGGGAGTCGAACCCCTGGTTGATGAGGTTCTGCTGGGTGAACGTCGCCAGCAGCTCGCCGATCAACGCGCCGGGATCATCGCCGGTGTCGGCGAACCCCAGGAAGCGAGGGCTGGCTTCGTTCTTGCACCAGGGCAGGATCTCGGCCTCGAACTCCTCGATCAGGCCTGTCAGATCGGTGCCGGCTTGCGGGAGATCCCTGACCAGCAGGTCACGCAGTTGGGTGGCCGTCGCGCGCCGGCGGTAGGCGCTCTCGTCCGCCTTGAACCGGGTACCCACCGCGACCGCCTGATGGAACAGCTCCCTCGGGTCGTCCAGATGAGTTGCCGGCCGTTCCCGCTGGGGTGCTTGCCCCGGGATCGGCATCTGTGGCTCCTTTCGCCGTCGGGCAGGGCTCCCGGTGTCGGGCGTGGGCGCTGATGGAGCGCGCGGAACCGGCGTTCCGCGCCGAGCGTGACCGGTCCACAGCCAGGACGATCGAGACGCCATGACAGGCACACTCACCTCATCTCCCATCAGGTTTCCGCGAACCCTCAGCCGTGGTGACGGACGGTGATCGAACCCCTGGGAAGATCACTCATGGCAGTAGGGTTTGCCTGCGTCCGTCACCATTGGACCCACTCGGGTCTCGTCATGGCAGAAGCGGATGTGGACAGTTCGTGTTGTCCACTTCCGGGGAAGGAGGCCAGTGCCCCAACCTCCGCGAGAGCTGAAACCCTGGGCCGGTACCCGCGACTTCTTCGGTGCCGAAGTCCGGCATTGGCGGCTGGCCAGAGGATTCACTCAGGACGAACTCGGGCGTCTCCTGCTCGTGAGCGGTGACTCCGTCGCCAAGATTGAGAAAGCGGAGAGGTGGCCCCCACCAGGCTTCGCCGCCGACTGCGACCGTGTCCTGTCCACCGGCGGAATCCTCGCCCGGCTGCTTCCCCTCCTGGAGGAGGAGAGGCGGCGCCCCTCACCGGGCAGCAGCCAAGGCCCCGGAGTGGGGAGCCCCATCGTGGGATGGGGTGACGACGCTGATGCGGACTATGCAGCAAGCGAAGCGGACAAGACGCCCGCAGGGGTTCCGCCGCACCACGACCTGGCGGGCACCATCAACCTGAGACTCGGTGCTGAGGGGCAGGTGTTCGCGGTGATCGGCCGACGCACGTTCCTGGTGTCAGGGATAGCAGCCGCCGCCGGGCCATGGGCTGGTGCGCAGCCACTGCAGCCCGCGACGGACCTGTCCGGTCTCGCCCAGACCGCACGCGTCCGGTGGCCGGGGACGAGCGTGCTGGCAGCGGCATCCTCAAGCGGTGCCGATGGGACTCTCGTGCTGCCAGGAGGTGTCGCCTTCGACGGAGCCCGGGCATCCGTTCGCCTGGCCCGAATTCGTCCTGCAGGAGTCGCCCACGTGGAATTGGCCGCAGCGGATCGAGCCGGCGACGTCCGACTCGTCGTGGGGTCACTTGACGCCGCCGACGGCCCTCGCTTCTATGCGGTTGACGCTGCCGCCGCCCGGCAGGGCACCGCGAACTCGCAGCCTCTGCGAGTTCCCCTGGCCTACGAACTGGACGACCTGACCTACGCCGCGCTCTGGGCAGCGACGAACCTGGACGACGCCCTGCTGGCCGGCGACGCCTCCCTCGATGACGCCTACCGCCGCATGAGGCCAGCGTCCTGGGAAGCGGGATCGGAGGCGGCCCACGAGCAGACCGCCGGATTGAGCGCGCCTGCCCAGATGTGGCTGGGCTCCAACTTCTGTGCCCAGCACATCCTCCACCACCTCGACGACCACCGAGAGGCGCCGGTCTTCTGGACCCGAGAGCAGCGGGGGGAGGAGGCCTCCACCTGGCTGTTCTTCCGCCACAAGCAGGAGTACCTCCAAACGACCAGTGCGTTCTTCCGCCGCGCCGGCGCTCGAACCTCGGCGAGGGTCTTCTGTCTCCCCGAGGACGTCGTGGAGTCGACACGCCGACCCGAGCGGATCCTGCTGCTCCTGGCTGTGGCTCAGATGGAAGCGCTGGGGGTCCGCGCGGTCGTGACCGTGGACCCGGCCTACACCGAGGTCCCGGGATTCCTGACCGGCGGTGGGAACCAGGCGCTGGTGGCCACGTGGGTGCGAGACGCCAAGGCCTGGCACGTCGACCCCTCGCCGGGGGTCTCGCTCAGCCGCGAACTCCACCAGGTCGTCGGCGACAGCCTCAACGGCTCCCTCCTGCGCGCCGCCTCCTCCGCAGGACGGCTGGAAGAGCTGGCGCACTACCTGGGCCTGGACTGGAGGTGGCTGCGGCGCCGCGCTCGTCAACTGGCGGCCTCGGGGTGGGGTGGTCTGATCAACCCCCGTAGCAGGCTGCTGTCCGCGCGGGGACTGGAGGTCGCCTGTCGCCATCTCGCCGCCATCGACGCCTGAGGAAGAATCCGCGGTAGGCGTACAGGAAGGAAGACCGACCAGTGACCGACTCCGAGCACGGCGGCGCCCAGAATGGCGGCCTGGCTGTGGGCGTGTTCACCCTCGGCGGGACCATCGCGATGAGTGCGAACGCGGCAAGCCAAGGTGTGGCGCCGACGCTCAGCGCGGCGGATCTCCTGGACGCCGTCCCGGGACTGCAAGCCGCTGGCGTCGCCGTCGAGGTTCATGACGTCCGTTGCCTGCCCGGCGCCTCCCTGCAGTTCGCCGACATCGTCGAACTGGTGCAGACCATCCGCCGACGTGTCGACGACGGCGCGATCGCCGGTGCCGTGGTGACGCAAGGCACCGACACCATCGAAGAGACGGCCTGGCTGATCGACCTGCTCCACGACGGTGACGCCCCGATCGTTGTCACCGGGGCGATGCGCAACCCCACGATGGCTGGCGCCGACGGCCCGGCCAACATCCTGGCCGCCGTCCAGGTCGCAGCCTCACCCGCGGCGCGAGGCTGCGGCGCCCTCGTCGTCTTCGCCGACGACGTCCACGCCGCCCGCCACGTCCGCAAGACGCACTCGATGAGCATCACCGCCTTCACCTCCAGCAACAGCGGTCCGATCGGCCGGGTCAGCGAAGGAACCGTGCAGCTCTGGAGCCGCCCCGCCCCGGCGTGGAAACCGGTGACGGAACACCCCGAGCTACTGAGCCGGCTGCACGAACCACGCGTCGCGGTCCTGACGGCGCTCCTTGGGCAGGACGACGAACTCCTACGGACCGTGGGCCCGGCCTGCGACGGCTTGGTGGTCGCCGGGTTCGGAGCCGGCCATGTCCCGGCCAGTTGGGCGCCGGTCCTGGGGGAGCTCGCGGCCCGGATCCCCGTCGTCCTGTCCACCCGAACCGGAGCCGGGCCGGTGGCGTCAAGGACCTACGGGTTCGCCGGTTCGGAATCCGACCTGCTCGCCCGAGGACTCATCGGCGCAGGCTTCCTGGACCCCTACAAGGCACGGATCCTGCTCCAGGTCCTGCTCGCCGCCGACCTCAAACCAGAGGAGATCCGGGACGTCTTCGCCCGCTACGACGCCTGCTGACCGCGAGCGGGCATGTCACCGGGGCGGGACTTCAAAGCGCTGTCACGCCGTGCCGTTTAGCGCCGATTTTCACGCAGCGAATTGGCCCTCAACTTCGGGGTGTCAGGCGTACTCGTAGTGCAGGGTGTGGCCGTTGAGCCAGGGGATGGCGAGTTTTTCGGGGAGGTCGGCTTTGGTGCCAGGAACCGTAGGGTCTTGGGTTCGGCGTTGGCCAGGTCGCCGTCGAGGGCGATCAGCTTGAGCCAGGCCAGCAGGGAGACCGCGAGGGTGGCCAGTTGCAGCCAGGCGGCGTTGCGGTGGTAGTCCTTGCTGGGCAGGCGGGTCGCGCCGCATGCCTTGGTGTCTTTGATGTCGTCCTCGACGTGGGCCTGGGTGCGGTGCCGGGCGTCGAGGAACTGGACCTGGGTGCCGGGTCCGCCGGTGGCGGTGTTGGTCGCGAAGGCGCCGTGGCGCCAGTGTGGGTCGTGTCCGAGTTCGGCCTGCTCACCGGGCCGGCGCGGCGTGCGGCGGGCGATCACCCGCAGGTCGGTGGGCCAGCCCTGGAGCTGGTCGGTGAGGTGCCCGTCGGGCCCGGCCGAGTGGCGTAGTAGCCCGGTCAGGTCCGCCACCTGGGCCTGGTCCCGTCCGCCGGGGCCGAGGTCGGGCGTGCCGTCGGCGCGCAGCGCGGTGGTCCAGTCCTGCTCGCGCAGCGCCTCGATCGCCGCGCGGGTGCGGGCATCGACCGGCCAGCCGATCGAGTACTCCACCCGCCGCCCGCGCCGGCCGTAGCCGCCGCTGGTGGTGCGGGCGGTGTTGAGTTCGGTGAGATGGTCGATCAGGGCGTGGGAGAACCCGGCGCCGTCCACGGTGACCAGCAGATCTGTTCGCCACCCCGGCGGCAGTTGAGCGATCGCCGCGTCCAGCACCGCGATGTGGTCGGCCGCGGTGAACGACCCGGCCGACCCCGGCCGCAGCATCGTCGCGAGGTTGTCCCCGACGTTGCTGCACCACGCGGTCAGCGGGTGGCACCATG
>NZ_CDWTMG010000159.1:0-11107 GCF_977945845.1 Frankia sp. CcMO1 | reverse complement strand
CCCGCCATGACGCGGGCCCGGGCCAGCCGATTCGATCCCGTGATAATCGTGACCGAGATGGGGCGCCCACTCGGCCTGGTACGGATGGAGTGGCTGATGCTACGGCTCGCGGAAATGTCCACATGAGGCGAAACCGTTATTGGACCGCGCAGGCGCTCATGTCGCCGAGCCCAGCGACCAGGAGTCATTCCGCGTCGGCAGAGATCACCGTCCGGCGCCCGAGCATGAAACAATTCTACTGTGGTGCGATCATGCACGACTGCGAGACGCGCATCGTCGCCCCCACCGAAGACGATCTTCTCCGTTCCGTCGACACCCACGCGCGAGTTGATCATGGTATGACGGATATCCCGGAGTCGATGCTGGACGAGGTCCGCCAGAATATCCACGACGTGGGACCGGCGGACCGCCACGACTAACCATCGCTACCAGCGCCACCACCACGACCAGCCCGCGCGGGCACCAGCCGAGGCGAGGGACACCCGCCGGTTCTCCGCTGGGTGCCCTCGCCCGACACGACGGGCAGGCAGGCGCGTGTCAGCCGGCCAGAGGCGTGGCCGCCGGCTGTGCCTCGTCCCCTGACGTCCGCGCGGCGGGCACCGAACGGTCCCGGGCAGCCCGGTTCACGGCACTCACCACGGCCCGCAGGGACGCCGTCACGATGTTGGCGTCGATCCCGACTCCCCAGAAGATCCGGTCGTCGACAGCCGCCTCGAGGTACGCGGCCGCTCGCGCATCCGCTCCCGAGCCCAGGGCGTGCTCGTTGTAGTCCAGGATCCGCACGGTCAGATCGCGGCTGGCCAGCGCCGCGACGAACGCGTCAATGGGGCCGCTGCCGGTTCCCGTGATCACCGTGTCGGCCCCCCCCTGGAAACGGACCGAGACGGAGACCTCGTCCCGATCGCCCGACGCCGCCGTCGTCCGGGAGCCCAGCAGCTCAAGCAGGCCGGACCCCTCCGCGCCGTCCAGGAAGTACTCGCCGCGGAAAATCGTCCAGAGCTCCTCGGCCGTCACCTCGCCGCCCTCGGAGTCGGTGTGGCGCTGCACGACACCGGAGAACTCGATCTGCAGCCGGCGCGGCAGGTCCAGGGAGTGCTCGGACTTCAGCAGGTATGCCACCCCTCCCTTGCCGGACTGACTGTTCACCCGGATCACCGCCTCGTAGGAGCGGCCGACGTCCTTCGGGTCGATCGGCAGGTAGGGCACCTCCCAGCGGATCTGGCCGGTGCGCTCCATGGCCTCGAAACCCTTCTTGATGGCGTCCTGATGGGAGCCGGAGAAGGCGGTGTAGACGAGGTCGCCCCCGTAGGGATGACGGGGATGGACGGGCAGCTGGTTGCAGTACTCCACCGCGCGTCGGATCCCGTCGATGTCCGAGAAATCGATCATCGGGTCGATCCCCTGCGAGAACAGGTTCATCCCCAGCGTGACCAGGCAGACGTTCCCGGTCCGTTCCCCGTTGCCGAAAAGGCAGCCCTCAACCCGGTCGGCGCCGGCCAGCACACCCAGCTCCGCGGCAGCGACCGCGCAGCCCCGGTCGTTGTGCGGGTGCAGGGACAGCACGACGGCATCCCGGCGGGTCAGGTTCCGCCCGACCCATTCGATCTGGTCGGCGTAGACGTTCGGGGTCGACATCTCGACCGTCGCGGGCAGGTTCAGCACGACCGGATGCTGCGGGGTCGGCGCCCACACGTCCATAACCGCCTCGCACACCTCCACCGCGTAGTCGAGTTCGGTGCCGGTGAACGACTCCGGGCTGTACTGCCAGCGCACATCGGTGCCGTCCAGCAGTTTCTCGGCGTACTGAGCACACCACCGGGCGCCCTGCACCGCGATCTCGGTCACCCCAGCCCGATCAAGACCGAACACCACCCGCCGCTGCAACGTGGACGTCGAGTTGTACAGGTGGATCAGCGCCCGGTCCGCGCCGACCAGCGACGCGGCCGTGCGCTCGATCAGATCCTCCCGCGCCTGCGTCAGGACCTGGATGACGACGTCGTCCGGGATGCGATCGGATTCGATCAGCTGCCGGATGAAGTCGAAGTCGGTCTGGCTGGCCGCCGGGAACCCGACCTCGATCTCCTTGTACCCCATCGCCACCAGCAGCTCGAACATCTGCATCTTGCGGGCGGGGGTCATCGGGTCGATCAGTGCCTGGTTACCGTCGCGCAGATCGACACTGCACCACTGCGGGGCACAAGTGATCGTCTGCTCGGGCCAGGTCCGGTCGGGAAGTGAGACGGGGACGAACGGACGATACTTCTCGACCGGCATGCCGGACAGCTGCTGCGTGGTCATTCCTGCTCCTGCTTCCTCGAAAGAGTCCCCCGCGACCGTGATCACACGGTTCGCGACGTGGGTGACTGGATGCCGGAGAATCAGCAGAGGAGCGTCAGGCCGCACCTGGACGCTGGACCGCCGTGATGGCGAGGATCCCGACGCTGACACACGAAAACACCGCGACGGGGAAGCCAGCTCAGGTATCAGGCCCCGCCGCGGCGGCTAAGGAGAAGCAGTGCACGCATCGCGCACCAACGTTACCGGATGTTCGGCCGACCGCGAGGAAACTCAGGTGCTGCGACGGCGCCGGGGACACGGGACGGACCGCTGCGGGGCCGCAGGTCGCCGGTGCGCACGGTGCACACGGCTGCGTGTGCACCGTGCTGCCAGCTGGGTTCGGACGGGTAGATCGTGCCGGCGGTACGGTGCGGAGTGCTGTCGACGGCTCCGGCGAACTCGCGCAGTGCTCCGGCACAGCGCTCGTCCGTCACCTCGGCGATCGCCGACGCGCCAGGCCAACGCTGGAAGAGCACCGCCAGGTCGACCATCCGGGTGACCTCGTCGATGTGGGGCTCCCCGCAGCTCACCCGGACGGGCACCACCGGATCGACCGAGGCGAGCGAGCCCGCCGGATAGGGGGTCCAGTTCAGGCAGTCACCCGGCCGCAGGGCCGCGAGCAGGTCCGGCCTGAGCCCAAAGCCGGCGGGGGGACCGGTCAGCGCGCCGGTGGCAGCCGGTACGGCGGTCTGCCTGGTGGCGGCCACAGAGGACCCCGACGACGTGGTCGGCGCCAGCCGTGCGGCGGTCGGACTGGTCCGGTTCGCCGTCTGCCGCAGGGCGACGACGGTGATGGTGATCATCCCGACGATGATGGCCAAGAACGTGACCATCCTCGCGATCTGGCGGGGGCGGCCCGGCGGTCTGGGCGGCGCCACCAGCCGATGGAAAAAGCCGGGCAGACCCCGGGGAGCTGGGACGACCTGACAGCGACTGGAAGCCGGCCGGCCGTGCTGCCGGCTGCGCTCGGCCGCGGACGGTTCGAGAAACCGGGCTCCGCGGACGAATCGCTCATCCAGGCGAAGCCCCTCGAACGGGTCCTGATGCCGCGACGCCATACTAGCCATGGTAAACCCGACACCACGACTACGGCGCGCGTTCCACGGAAAGATCACCTGGATCACGTCCCCACGCCACCGCCACCCGTACCCAATCGACCGCCTACCGTTGGATCGCCCGCAGGTGTCCCTGGTAAACCCCATCCAGCCCAGGTAATCCACGGCAACCCGAGGAACACCCCGGACCGCCGAAGGCCCCCACGGCTCCCCCAGGAGTCATTCGCTGCTGATGCTCACGGCCCTGGCGTAGGACGCGCCGATGATCTTCGCGATCTCGGCCAGGATGTCGGGGGCGACCGCGTCGTCGAGCGACAGCGACATCAACGCCTCGCCGCCGGCCTGCAGGCGGCTGACCTGCGCACTGGCGATGTTGATGTGCGCCTCGCCGAGCAGGGCACCGACCGCGCCGACGATCCCCGGCCGGTCCTCGTAGCGGAAGAACGCCAGATGCGCCTCGGGCCGGATGTCGACCTCGAACCCGTCGATCGCGGTGATCTTCTCGACCTGCCGCGAGCCGACAAGCGTGCCGCTCACCGACACGGGCGTGCCATCGGCGAGGACTCCTCGCACAGTCACGAGGTTGTGATAGTCGGGGCTGTCCTCGGCGGTCTCCAGGGCCACGTCGACCCCGCGCTCCTTGGCCAGCAGCGGTGCGTTGACGTAGGTGACCTGCTCCTCGGTCACATCGGTGAACACGCCCTTGAGCACCGCGAGCTGCAACACCGAGACGTCGTGCACGGCGATCTCGCCACGCACCTCGACGGTGATCGCCGCGGCCAGGCTGCCCGCGAGGCCGGAGAAGAGCTGCCCGAGCTTCTCCGCGAGCGGAAGACCCGGCCGGAGGTCCTCGGCCACGACGCCACCGGCCTGCACGTTGACCGCGTCAGGCACGAACTCGCCCTGCAGCGCCAGCCGCACCGAGCGGGCGACGGCGAGCCCGGCCTTGTCCTGCGCCTCCTGGGTGGACGCGCCGAGGTGGGGGGTGACGACGACGTTGTCGAGCCCGAACAGCGGGGAGGCCGTCGTGGGCTCCTTGGCGAAGACGTCGATGCCCGCGCCGCCGACCTGACCGGAGCGGACCACCTCGGCAAGCGCCGCCTCGTCAACAAGGCCGCCGCGCGCCGCGTTGACGATGATGACACCGGGCTTGGTCCGGGCCAGCTCGTCGGTGCCGATCAGACCGAGCGTCTCCGGCGTCTTGGGCAGATGAATCGTGATCATGTCACTCTGCCGAAGCAGCTCGTCGAGGTCGACGAGGGTCACGCCGTGCTGCGCGGCACGGGCCACCGACACGTACGGGTCGTAGGCAATGACCTTCATCCCGAAGCCGGCGAGCCGCTGCGCCACGAGCACGCCGATTCGCCCGAGGCCGACGACGCCGGCCGTCTTCTCCACGAGTTCGACACCGACGTACTTCGATCGCTTCCACTCGCCACCGCGCAGTGCCTCGTTGGCCGCGGGAACCCGCCGGGCGACGGCGAGCAGCAGCGCGATCGCGTGCTCGGCCGCACTGACGATGTTCGACTGCGGCGCGTTGACCACCATGACACCGCGCTGGGTGGCGGCGGCGACGTCGACGTTGTCCAGCCCGATGCCGGCCCGGGCGACGACCTTGAGCTTTCCCGCGGCGGCGAGCACCTCGGCGTCGATCTTGGTAGCCGACCGGACGATCACGGCGTCGACGTCGGCGATGGCGGGCAGCAACGCGGACCGGTCGGCACCGTCGACGTGACGAACCTCGAAGTCCCCGGACAGCACCTCCAGCCCGGCCGGTGAGAGCTCCTCGGCAACGAGTACGACAGGCACTGGACCTCTCCTAGCGACCTCGGGTCAGACCGGGAGGCGACGCGGAACGAGGCGTGATCACGTGGCCTTCGGCCTGGCGATGATGAACGTGGATACTGCGGGCACCGCACGACGCGGCGGGCCCAGCCTACCGACGCCCGCCGTGGACTCCGAACCCTTTCCGCCGACCGACGGCGACGGCGTGCCCGGCACCGGGACGGAGACGGCACGCACCCGGGGACGGCGGCAGCGCACCACGGCCGCCCCCGAGAGGGCACGATCCGCCCGACGACCCGCGGGATCTACCTGGCGATCCAGGACATCATCGGCCGGAGCTTCGCACCGACCTGCTCGATCGGGTGCTGCTTGCCCTCCGCCACGAGCTTGGTGAAGTTCGGCCGACCGTTGTCGTCCTCGGCCACCCACTCACGAGCGAACGTGCCGTCGCGGATCTCGTCAAGGATCTTGCGCATCTCGGCCTTCACCGCGGGGGTGATGACGCGCGGGCCGCGCGTGACATCGCCGTACTCCGCGGTGTCCGAGATCGAGTACCGCATCTGGGAGATGCCGCCCTCGTACATCAGGTCGACGATGAGCTTGAGCTCGTGCAGGCACTCGAAGTACGCGACCTCCGGGGTGTAGCCCGCCTCGACGAGGGTCTCGAAGCCGGCCTGCACGAGCGCGCTGGCGCCGCCGCAGAGCACGGCCTGCTCGCCGAACAGGTCGGTCTCGGTCTCCTCGGTGAAGGTGGTCCTCAGCGCACCGGCCCGAGCGCCACCGATGCCCTTGGCGTAGGCCAGCGCGACGGCCAGCGCGTTGCCGCTCGCGTCGGCCTCCACCGCGACGAGGACGGGAACGCCCTTGCCCTCCTCGAAGACCCGCCGTACCAGGTGACCCGGCCCCTTTGGAGCGACCATGAACACGTCGACGCCGGCCGGCGGCTCGATGAGCCCGTAGCGGATGTTGAAGCCGTGCCCGAACGCCAGCGCCTTGCCCGCGGTGAGGTGCGGGGCGATGGACTCCGCGTAGATCGTGCGATGGGTGGTGTCCGGGGTGAGCAGCATGATGATGTCGGCCTCGGCGGACGCCTCCGCCGGGGTGAGGACCCGCAGGCCCTCCTCCTCGGCCCTGGCCCGGCTGCGACTGTCCGCCGGCAGGCCGACCCGCACGTCGACTCCACTGTCGCGCAGGTTCAGCGCGTGCGCGTGGCCCTGGCTGCCGTAGCCGATGACGGCGACCTTACGGTCGGCCAAGACGTCCAGCGAGGCGTCGTCGTCGTAGTAGATCTCGACCATCGTAGGGAATCTCCTCGTTGAGTGGATAGGAATAAAGACGCGCGACGGTCCCGGTCAGGCCGGGCGGTCGACCGCTCGCAGGCTGCGATCGGTGATCGAACGCGATCCGCGGCCGAGTGCCACCAGGCCGGACTGGACCAGTTCCCGGATTCCGAACGGCTCCAGCATGCGGATGAGGGCGTCCAGCTTGTCCCGGGTTCCCGTCGCCTCGATGGTGACGGCGTCCTGGGCGACGTCGACCACCTTGGCACGGAACAGAGCGACCGTCTCGAGGACCTGGGACCGCACCGACAGGTCGGCGCGCACCTTCACGAGCATCAGCTCACGTTGCACCGAGGCGGAGGTATCCATCTCGACGATCTTCAAAACATTGATCAGCTTGTTAAGTTGCTTGGTCACCTGTTCCAGCGGCAGGTCCTCCACGACGACGACGATCGTCATCCGGGAGATGTCGGGCTGCTCGGTCGGCCCGACCGCGAGTGACTCGATGTTGAACCCGCGCCGGGAGAACAGGCCCGAGACCCGGGCCAGCACCCCGGGCTTGTTCTCCACCAGCACGGACAGGGTGTGGCGGGTCATCAGAGGTTCACCTCGGCGTCGCCGGAGTAGTCGAAGTCCGGCGCCGTGTCGCGCGCGATGCGGATGTCGTCGTTGCTGGCGCCGGCGGCGACCATCGGCCACACCATGGCGTCGGGATGCACGACGAAGTCCACCACGACCGGGGCGTCGTCGATCGCCATCGCCTTCTCGATCGTCGCGTCGACATCCGCCGCCGTCTCGCAACGCAGCCCGACGCAGCCCAACGCCTCGGCCAGCCGGACGAAGTCGGGCACCCGCACCCTCCTGGACGCGGCTGCGCCCCGCCCAGACGCCCCTGCGCCGCCGGTCCGCGGGGAGTCCGGGTGCGTCCCGAGCTCCGTGTTGGAGTACCGCTTGTCGTAGAACAGGGTCTGCCACTGGCGGACCATGCCGAGCGACCCGTTGTTGATGACGGCAACCTTGATGGGGATCCCCTCCAGCGCGCAGGTCGCAAGCTCCTGGTTGGTCATCTGGAAGCAGCCGTCACCGTCGACGGCCCACACCGTGGCGTCGGGGCGGCCGACCTTGGCGCCCATCGCGGCCGGCACGGCGTAGCCCATCGTGCCGGCGCCGCCGGAGTTCAGCCAGGTGTAGGGGTTCTCGTAGGAGATGAACTGCGCGGCCCACATCTGGTGCTGCCCGACGCCGGCGGCGAAGATGGTCTCCGGTCCCGCGATCTTCCCGAGCCGCTCGATGACGTACTGCGGGGCCAGCGAGCCGTCGGCCGGCTGGTCGTAGCCCAGCGGGTAGGTCCGGCGCCAGCCGTCCAGCGCCCGCCACCAGGCGGCGAGGTCCGGCCGCTCCTCCAGGACGAGCGCGGCGACGAGCTCGTTGATCACGTCACGGCAGTCACCGACGATCGGCACGTCCGCGGTCCGGTTCTTGCCGATCTCGGCCGGGTCGATGTCGGCGTGAATGACCGCGGCACCGGGCGCGAAGGAGGACAGCCTGCCGGTCACCCGGTCGTCGAAGCGGGCCCCGAGAGTGATCAGCAGGTCCGCCTTCTGCAGCGCGGTCACCGCGGCGACCGACCCGTGCATACCGGGCATGCCCAGGTGCTGGGGATGGGAGTCGGGGAAGGCGCCGCGGGCCATGAGAGTGGTGACCACCGGGATGCCGGTGAGCTCCGCCAGCGTCCGCAGCTCCGCGGCAGCGCGGGCTCTGAGCACTCCCCCGCCGACATAGAGCACCGGGCGCCGGGCATCGCTGATCATCTTCGCCGCCTCACGCACCTGCTTGCCGTGCGGGCGGGTGACCGGACGATAACCGGGCAGGTCGAGGGCCGGCGGCCAGACATCGTGCGGCAGCACGGAGGTGACCGACTGCAGGATGTCCTTGGGCAGGTCGACGAGCACCGGTCCGGGCCGGCCCGTCGCCGCCAGGTGGAACGCCTCCGCAATGATCCGCGGGATGTCGTCGGCGGACTGGACCAGAAAGTTGTGCTTGGTGATCGGCAGAGTGATGCCGCAGATGTCCGCCTCCTGGAAGGCGTCGGTCCCGATCGAGGCGCTGGGGACCTGCCCGGTGACGGCCACGATCGGCACCGAGTCCATGTAGGCGTCGGCGATCGGGGTCACCAGGTTGGTCGCCCCCGGCCCCGACGTCGCCATGCACACCCCGACCCGCCCGGTGGCCTGCGCGTACCCCTCGGCCGCATGACCCGCGCCCTGCTCGTGCCGGACGAGGACATGCCGCACCCGGGTGGAGTCGAACAGTGGATCATAGGCGGGCAGGATCGCACCGCCGGGGATGCCGAAGACCACATCGGCTCCGACCGCTTCAAGGGAGTGGACGAGCGACTGGGCTCCGGTGATCTTTCGTGTCATCTGGTCGTCTTCCTTGACAGGCCGGGGATGTGCGTGACGCGTGGCGATCTCGGCTGGCATTGCGGGACCGGCGGGACCGGGCCCGCCGGGCACGGCTCTGCCAGCTGAGCACGACCACGCAGGCTTGGCACGAGGCAGTACTCACTGCACGAAAAAGCCCCTCGTGCCGAGAGGCACTGAGGGGCGGCGCGCATAGTCGACGTAGTCGACTATGCGCGCTCTGAGCGTACGAAAATCCCGAGAAGCACAGCTCTACCCTGCCGGAGTTCCCGCCCCACGTCAAGCATCGCCGGGCACGGGGCCAGCCGGGCACCGGGGCCAGCCAGGTCATTGCCCGCCGGAGCCGGGCGCACCGATCTCGCCACCGTCCAACGCGGTGAGGAACCTAGCCGCGACCGGCGCGGCCGTCTCCGCGCCGAAGCCGCCGTCCTCGACGACCACCGCGAAGGCCACGTCGCCCCGGTAGCCGACGAACCACGCATGGGTCGGCGGCGGGTTGCCGTCCTTGTACTCGGCGGTGCCGGTCTTCCCGAAGGCCTCGCCGGGCATCGGGACCTTCGCGGCGGTGCCCTCGGTGACGACCGCCCGCATGAAGTCCCGCAGCGGGGGCAGCACCACGGGCGGGATGGGGTTGCTGCGCGCCGACTGGCCGACGACGAACGGCTGGTGCCAGGTACCGCTCGCGACCGCCGCGGTGACGCTCGCCATCTGCAGCGGGGAGACCTCGATGCGGGCCTGGCCGATCGACGCCGACGCCGACTCGACCGCGTCGCGCGGGGTCGGGAAGATCCCCCCGACGCTGGCGATATCCAGCGGTGGGCGGCCGTCGAAGCCGTAGAGCTGGGCGGCCTTCTCCAGCGCGCCGTCCGGGAGTGACTCCTCCAGCCGGATGAACGCGGTGTTGCAGCTCCTGGCGAACGCGGTCCGCAGCGGGATGGGGCCGAACTGCTCGGCCTCGGCGTTCTGGAAGGTCCGCCCGCCGACGCTGACCGTCTGGGTGCAGTCCAGGGACGTGTCCGGCGCCTTGCCGTTCATCAGCGCGGCGGTGGCCGTCACGATCTTGAAGATGGAACCCGGTGGGTACTTGCCCCGGACAGCCCGGCTCGACCCGCTGGGCGGATGGTTGGCCAGGGCCAGGATGGCGCCGGTGCGGGTGTCGATCGCGACCATCGCCCCGGTCGGGCGGGCCGCGGTGGCCAGGGCCGCCTCGGCGGCCTGCTGGACCCGCAAGTCGATCGTGGTGCGGATCGCCTCGCCGTCGGTCATCGGATAGGTGTGCAGCGTCTGCACGGTCGCGTTCTTCGCGTCCCGCACGACGACCGCGCCGCCCTGCGCCCGCAGCCGGCCGTCGTACACCCGCTGCAACCCGGACAGCGGCGCCGTTCGACCGACGAGGTTGCCCGCCAGGTCGGAGGAGTCCCGTAGCGGCTGGCCCGCCACGTCGAGCAGGTCCCCCCGCTTACCCGTGGAGGCGGTCCGGTCCAGGTGCAACCCTGGGCGCAGGGCCGGATGCACCGAGACCGGATCAGCCTTCACTCGCCACCCGCCGCCGGTCGAGACGAGATGCAGCGCCCCGGTGTACTCCAGCGGCGTCGGCAGACCGGAGAGCGTGAGCCTGGCCAGGTACGGCACGGTCGCCGTCTCGCCGCCGCGGCTGATCGCGCCCGGGGTGAACGTAGCCGCTGTGACGAGCAGGCGGTCACGCACCTCGGCCATCGTGCCCACCAGGCGCGCGACGTCGATGCTCCCGGGCGTGGAGACGGCGGTGACAGCCGCGGAGCCGGGGGTCGCCGTCCCACCGGAAGTCGTCAGCGCCCGCCAGCCCGCCAGGTAGGAGTCGGCCGCAGTCTGGACCTTCCGGTCGGCGGCGCGGTTGTTCAGGACGTAGCCGACGCCGCCGGCGACGGCCAGCAGGACGACGACGACCGCGACGATGATCGTCGTCCGGCGGCCCCGGCCCCGGCGGCGGGAGGTTGACGCAGTGAACCCGGAAGGTGTAAGGGGCACGGCGGCACGCTCTCCCCTCGATCGTGACACCCCGATGGGAGACCCACCCTATGGAGGCCTCCGGCTCTTCGCATCCGACGCGCCGTACGACGTCGGCAACCCGACACGCGGGTCCGACACGGCGGGAGAACGTGGTCCTCCCGAGCTCGGATCACGGACGGGCAACCCACGGCACGGGGGCAGCGGCGACCGGTCGGACGTTTCTCGAACAAACGGCGCT